>JAISZF010000051.1 GCA_031269415.1 Clostridiales bacterium | reverse complement strand
ACCTGATTGGCGAGCATACCGACTATAATGGCGGATATGTGTTTCCATGCGCTCTGAGCTTCGGCACATACGCCGCGGCGCGGAAACGAAAGGATACGCTTATGCGCTTCGCTTCGGGCAATTTTCCTAAAAAGGCGGCGGCCGATACCGGCAGCCTGTTGTATAAAGCGGAGGACGGCTGGGCGAATTATCTCAAGGGCGTGGCCCTGGAATATCAAAGAGCCGGATATAAGCTCGGCGGTATGGATATATATATTGAAGGCGACATCCCGAGCGGCGCGGGGCTTTCCTCGTCCGCCAGCGTGGAACTGCTGATGGGCGTGGCTCTGGACAGCCTGTTTAACCTCGGCATGGATCGCGTGGAGATGGTAAAGTTATGCCAGCGCGCTGAAAATAACTATATGGGCCTCAACTGCGGCATCATGGATCAATATGCCGTGGGTATGGGCAGGACGGATTGCGCGCTTCTGCTGGACTGCGGAAATATCTCCCATGAGTATGTGCCTCTTAAACTGAAGGGCTATAAGCTGATCATCGCCAATACCAATAAACGACGGGGACTGACGGATTCCGCGTATAATACACGCAGAGCCGAGTGTGAGAGGGCAGTCGCGGATCTGCGCGCTAAATATGATATTAAGCTGCTGTGCGAACTGCCGGAAGACTCGTTCAACGCTGCTAAGGGCCTGATTAAAGACGAAACTGTCCGTCGGCGAGCGGAGCATGTGATAGCCGAAAACGGCAGGACGATTAAAGCGGTGGAATACTTAAAGGCGGGCGACTTAGTCGCTTTTGGGCGATTAATGAATCAATCGCATATATCGCTGAGGGATTTGTATGAGGTGACAGGGCCTGAATTGGACGCCATGGCCGAGGCCGCGTGGAACGCGCCCGGAGTTTTGGGTTCGAGAATGACCGGCGCCGGGTTCGGGGGCTGTACAGTAAGTTTGGTTGAGGAAGCCTCGTCGGACGCGTTTATAAGACATACGGGCAGAGAATATCAAAAACATACAGGGTTAGCCCCGCTATTTTACACGGCGGACGTCGGCGACGGCGCAAAGATGGTTGATTGAAAGGGGATTATTATGTCCGCGGTTCTGGTTTGCGGAGGAGCCGGCTATGTGGGCAGCCATACGGCTGCCGAATTGGTTGAGCGCGGCTATGAAATTGTTGTGGTTGATAATCTGGAGAAGGGGCACCGCGACGCCGTATGGCCCGGCGCGCGGTTTTATCAGGGCGATTTGCGCGACGAGGAGTTCATGACAAGCGTGTTTGAAAAACACAGGATTAACTCGGTGGTGCATTTCGCGGCGTATTCCCTGGTTTCAGAGAGCGTCGAAAGCCCGGTGAAATACTACGAAAACAATGTGTGCGGCGCGTTGACACTGCTTAAGGCCATGATGAAAGCCAATGTTTATCATATCGTATTCTCGTCTACCGCGGCGGCTTACGGTGAGCCGCAAAGCGTGCCGATTCTGGAATCCGCGCCTACGCTGCCCATTAACCCATATGGGGAAACCAAGCTGGCTGTTGAAAAGATGTTTAAATGGTTTGATAAGGCTTACGGTTTGAAATACGCCGTACTGCGGTATTTTAATGTGGCCGGGGCGCATCCGTCCGGCAGGATAGGAGAGGATCACCGCCCGGAAACACATTTGATACCGACCGTACTGCAGACGGCTCTGGGTAAAATTCCAAAATTGAAACTCTTCGGGGACGATTACCCCACGACAGATGGTACTTGCGTCCGGGATTATATCCACGCCACCGATCTGGCAGACGCGCATATACTGGCGCTTGAGAAGCTGCTGAAACATAACGCGAGTATGACTTACAACCTGGGGAACGGGAAGGGATTCAGTAATAAAGAGATAGTGGAGACCGCGAAGGCCGTCACCGGAAAGTCTATTCCCGTGGAGATCGCGCCGAGAAGGCCGGGCGATCCGCCCGAACTGGTAGCCTCATCGGAAAAGATTATCAGGGAACTGGGTTGGCGGCCGCGTTACAATACACTGGAACAGATCATAGGCACCGCGTGGGAATGGCATTCCAAACATCCCGATGGCTATGAAAGCTGAGACACGGGATCAAAACGCGGTCGTCCAATATATCGAAAACCTATTGGCCTATGCCGAGGGTAAAGGCTTATCATCCGCGGAGGATCGAGTCTTCCTTCGCAACAGCCTGTATGATCTGCTGTCAGCGGCGCCCGCCGCGGAGATTCCCTCTCCCGATCTGACGGACGAAGCTTTCCCGAGGGATCTCTACGCGATATTGGACTTGTGCGCGGATACCGCCGCTGAAAAGGATCTGCTGGACGCGCGCGTAATGGGCCTCTTTACACCAAGGCCGTCTGAAGTCAACCGTATTTTCGAAAAAAATTACAAAATATCGCCTCGCGCGGCTACGGATGCTTTCTATGTGATGTGTCAAAACAATCACTATATTCAGGCGGATCGCCTCGCGAAGAATTTATATTGGCTGACGAAAACGGAATTTGGCGCGTTGGAGATTACCGTGAACCTGGCAAAGCCCGAAAAGGATCCGCGCGATATCGCCGCAGCCAAAGCGCTGCCGCAGACCGGCTATCCCAAGTGCCTGCTGTGTATGGAGAACGTGGGGTTTGCCGGGCATTTGAATCATCCCGCGCGGCAGAACCTGCGGGCCGTCCCGGTGGAACTCGCGGGTGAGACGTGGTATTTCCAATACTCCCCGTATATCTACTATAATGAGCACTGTATTGTGCTGTCGCCGACTCATACACCCATGAGCATTACGGCGGCCACGTTCCGCGGGCTTATGGAATTTCTGAAAAAATTTCCTCACTATATAATAGGCTCCAACTCCGACATACCGATAGTAGGCGGCTCTATACTATCGCATGATCATTACCAGGGCGGACGGCATGTGTTTCCGCTGGAATTGGCCGGAATCTACGCTACCTACAGGCACAGGTCGTTCCCGAGAGTCAAAGCCTCGCTGGTTAAATGGCCTATGTCCGTTATCCGTCTGGAGTCGGACGATTCGGAAAGCCTTATAACGTTATCCACAGAGATTTTGGAGAACTGGAAGAACTACTCGGACGAATCGGCTTCGGTTTACGCGTATACGCGGACAGAGACCGGAAATACGCCGCATAACGCCATAACACCCATTGCCCGCTTGAATAAACACGGGCTTTGGGAGATGGACTTGGTGCTGCGCAACAACCGTACTTCTGACGAGCATCCACTCGGGATCTTCCATCCCCACGCGAACCTCCACCATATTAAAAAAGAAAACATCGGCCTGATAGAGGTTATGGGCCTGGCCATTCTGCCTGGCAGACTGAAAAACGACATGGACGAGATGGAGGCTTACCTGACGGGCCGCGCCGCGCGGGAAGAGGCAATAGCTGAGCATCAGCCGTGGCTGGATGAGATAAAGGGGCGTTTGCCGGAAAACGCGGATGTTTCCGCTTTTATCAAGAATGAGATCGGGAATGTGTTCAAGCGGGTGCTTTTAGATTCGGGAGTGTTTAAGACAGTGCCTGAGGGAAACCGGCAGTTTGACGGGTTTATGAAACAATGCGGGTTTATCTCGGACTACTGAGAAGGATGTCTTGGTTTTATGGACAATCATAGTGATCCACCCCGCGATACACCGGCCAAACCCTTTCTTAAGTGGGCAGGCGGCAAATCGCGGATACTATCTGAAATCCGCGATAAGTACCCGTCAGTCTCAGGCAAAAACATTACAAAATACGCGGAGCCGTTTGTCGGAGGCGGAGCTGTCCTCTTTGATGTCCTTGCCCGTTACCATTTAAAAGAAGTCTACATCAGTGATATTAACAGTGAACTGATATTGACCTATACTGTAATCCGCGATAGAATCGAAGATCTGCTCGAAACGCTGAAAGGCGTTGGGGAAACATATCTTGCCGCTGGCGACGATATACGCAAAGAGCCCGTGAAAGGTTCAATGCGCTGAAAGCCGCCGGCGGAGCGTCCGTTGAACTCGCCGCGCTGTTCATATTCCTGAACAAGACATGCTTCAACGGACTTTACCGAGTAAACGCCCGCGGGGCGTTCAATGTCCCTCAGGGCAGTTATAAGAATCCGTCCATACGCGACGAGGATAATCTGCGCGCGGTATCTCAAAAATTAAGCGGTGTGTCCATCGTCCGCGCCGACTACAAGCGATCAGGGGATTTTATCGATGAGAATACGTTCGCGTATTTTGACCCGCCGTATCGTCCTCTTTCCGATACCGCAAGTTTCACATCATACGCGTGCGATGGCTTTGGTGACCGGGAACAGGTTGAACTCGCGCGGTTTATTGATGAGATGAGTTTGCGCGGAGCGTATATCATCGTAAGCAACAGTGACCCCAAGAATGTCAACGAGCGGGACGACTTCTTTGATAGGCTGTACGCACGGCATAAAATCACGCGAATCAGCGCGAGCCGTGTTATAAATTCAGTAGGTTCATCGCGGGGCAAAGTCAGCGAATTGCTGATACGTAATATATGATGCATAAAAGCATTATAACCATAATAATTATATTATATTTTTTAATAAAGCTTGTATTTTCTCCAGAATCTGCTATAATAATGGCAGGTGAAGTACGGGGAGGGTACAAGCTTGAAATC
>JAISZF010000040.1 GCA_031269415.1 Clostridiales bacterium | reverse complement strand
ACTGGTTGGAAGGGCTTTGGCGCGGTCGGCTTCGGAACGTTCTTTAAAAATTCGATTATTGTGTCAAGTTTGGCAACGCTGGGGGTTTTGATCTCCTCGTCAATGGCCGCGTATAGTTTCGCGCGTCTCAATTACCCTGGAAAAACGCTCTGGTTCGCCTGCATGATGTCAACACTTATGCTCCCGGCGCAAGTGCTGATTATCCCACAATATATTATATTTCATCGCCTAAACTGGCTGAACACGTTTCTGCCGCTTATCGTGCCGTCTTTCTTCACGAACGCGTTCTTTGTGTTTTTAATTATGCAATTCATCCAAAGTCTGCCAGTTGAATTAGATGAAGCCGCGATTATAGACGGTTGCTCGAAATACAGCGTTTTTTTTCGGATTACGTTGCCGATGATTTCACCCGCCTTAATAACGACGATAGTCATTAATTTCTATTGGAAATGGGATGAATTCATGCAGCCGCTTTTGTATCTCAGCCGCCCTGAAATGTTTACCGCGTCGATAGCGATTAAGGCATTCGCGGACGCTTCATCTACGACTAATTACGGCTCTATGTTTGCAATGGCAACATTATCGCTTATACCTATATTTTTGATTTTTCTGTTTTTTAACAGGCATTTGGTGGAAGGTATCAGTACAAGCGGACTCAAAGCCTAATTGTGAGGTACATTATGTCATACAGCAATTTCAGTGTTTTATGCGATTCCGATACCTTGTCAAAGGCGGTTTCAGAATTATCCGGATTTCTTTCAGTCTGCGGCTTGGATAAAACAGACTCCAAAACTGAAGAAGGCATTGTTTTCAAACTCAGTGTCAACATTTTAGGTCGCGCGGCAGGTTCCTATTCTATTCAAAACATGACTGAATGTATTTTGCTTGAAGGGGAAGACGCGCCGGGAGTTCTATATGCGGTTTATGAAATGCTTGAGATGTTAGGTTTCGGTTTCTATCCGGATAAAATAAGTCAGCCGCGAGTACCGCGCTGGGACGCGTTAAAAACCTTGCCCCTCAAACGTTCGCCAAACATTCCCTTGCGTGGAATGTTTGTTATCCCTTGGTTTGACGATTTGTCGATGCTGGGAATATATTGGGGATATCGTGAATGGGATCGCCTGATTGATTGGATGGCACAGCAAAGGATGAACCTGCTGCGCCTGCATTTGTTTCCTTCTATGGGATTTTTTCCGCTTGAAAGGTATCCCGACTGTCGTCCGGCAAACCAACGTACAAAAGGCCGTGTGCGCATGATGAGGCGCGTGACAGAGAGGGCAAAGGAACGCGGTATTAAAATATCGCTGTCTTTTTATCCAAACGCGGTGACGCAGGAATTTGCGGACATTTATCCGGATATATCCTATAACGCCAGATACACGTATTTTACCTGCCTTGACTCTGAAACTGGCTGGGATTACGCAATGTACAATGTTCGCGAAATGATCGACGCGTATCACCCAGATTTTATTGAACTGGTAACAACAGAGGTTCATTGCCCAATATGCGGAAAAGAAAAATTCAGCAGCAGCCAAATAAAATTGTTTCGGGAACTCATCTCCTATATCAAATCAACCGACTCAATTGTGGCCATATTTCCTTTCGTTTTTCCGCTGGGGTACACAAAACTGGCGGAACTGCTGAATCTCCCGTCCGATACAATTATTTATACAGAAGATCCAAATTTACGGAACACCGCGCGCTATAAAGCCGGCGGACATTATATAGCCTGTTTTGAGCAGAATAGCGCCCCATTGATACGATTTAAAATTAGCGAAGTTGGTCTTTACGCTAAAAAATTCGCCGAGCATGGAACCGCTTTGACGTATTATTTGACCGGCTTTACTACGAAGGGCTTTGAAATAACAATGAACGCGGCCGCAAAACAGTTTTGGGATCCATATATGTTCGACAAGCGTAAATTTTTTTTACGTACGGCATCCGATAGATTCTCCGACTCAGCCGAAATCAATACGCTCATTGCTGAAGCGCTTACGAAGTTTGATGACGCTTGGGAGCGGATAGAGTCAATTACATTAGGAAACAACGAACGTATAAACGGTTTTATGCCATCGGTCGTAAAAAGCAATTATCAGACATTTTTAAGCACATACGCCGATCTGATTTTAGCTAAAAAAGAGTACATTATGGATGGGTTGAGATTAGCGCAGCAATCCATAAGTCTCTTACAAAGAGCCAAATTGCTGCTAAGAAAGCCCGCTGATCTCATTCAAAAGCTTGAATTAGGCCAGTATCTTCTGTATTTGCATTACTTCGCGCTGCTCCAATCTTCAGAAGGCTATGTACTTCATCGAAAAGCTTTGCTCAATGACAAGGGGGATATGTGGGCTAAGCACTCTGAATCCCTTGCGTTGTCAAATGAAGCCTTGACGTGGATTGAAGGGGCTGTGCTTTCGCTCAAGGAGTTGGTGTGGCGATTTTCACAGGACGAGGACTATGCGGATATTGAACCGCACATGCACCCGTATCAGCCGAAAGGTTTGTCCCCATTTATCTATCATTCCGGTTTCACACAAAATGTTATGAAAATGCGCCTGACTTCTATGGAGGCTTTATTGGACGAAGTCAAAGCTATGCGTGACAAGCAAGCCTTGGAAGGAATATTTCAGGGGGAACATCGCCCGTTCGTTATCCCAAATTTGTTTCAAGCTTAACGAATTATCATGAATTTATTTAACTGAAAGGATAGTAATTTGTCCGCCTTACGGGGATTGCAGTATGGAATGTTCAGGCAAAGCCGCGCCGCCGTCGCTATTCAACCTAACAACGGCGCGGCTGAATTATCCTTAGCCGCATCCAAAAATAGACATCCCTCTATCAGCAATTATAACTCGTTAGTTTTCACTCTCGCGTTGAACCGTGGCTTCGCCATCACGTTCTTTCTGTAATTCCACATAAAAAGCGTAACGCTCTTCAAATGAAATTTCCTCAATAATCTGGTTAATCGTCCAAGTGTAGCCGAACGGGTCGGTAATCTCGGCGTGACGGGTTCCCATAAATTCCGAGGGTTCCTGCCCGACGGCCGCGCCGTTTTCGACCGCCTTTTTTAGCGTCGCGTCCGTGTCGTCCACGATTATTTGAAGCCAAATCGAGTCAACCTCGCCGCGCTTTGCGTCAAAGACCCTTTCCTAGAACTCCATCGCGTCAAGCGCGTCCGATACCACGAGGTTCAGGGTCAGTCCGTTTTTGTTTAACATGAAATCACTCCTTTGGATTCATCCTGCTGTAAGCCCCGCCCTTCTTCCCTAACACAGTACCATCAACAAGCCCATTTTCCGACACGTCGATAATACCGTAACTCGCCGGGGCATCCGATATAGGCAAGCCGATGCTGCCGGGGTTCATCATCAGCGTACCGCCTGAATAGAACACCTCAGGTATGTGAGTATGGCCAAACAGGCAGACATCGGCCCCGTTCTCCTCCGCCCATAGACTAATGCGCAGATATCCGGATTTCACGTGAAACCGGTGCCCGTGAGTGATAATAAACCTCTTCGAGGCAAAATTAAAGGTCAGGCTGTTTGGACCCGACCCGAAATCGCAATTGCCAGTAACCGCATAGAGCGGTATGAGTGGATACGCGAGCATGAGATCATGAATATCGTCCCATCCGTCTCCCAAATGCGCCACCGCGCTTATTGATCTGTGTATTTTCCGCAGAACGAACTCCATCTCGGATATATACCTGTGTGAATCACTGAATACAAGCAGTTTTATTATAACGGCCCCTCTCCTCTTCTCCGTCCAGACACGCTTTAATTACTCTGAGAGCCTGTCCCCTGTGGCTGATCGCGTTTTTTATCTCTATTGGCAGCTCGCTCATTGTCTTACCGTATTCCGGCACATAAAAAATAGGATCATATCCAAAGCCGTTGTTCCCGCCGCCGATTTCACGCGCGATCAGCCCTTCAATAACCCCACGCGCCGTATACGCGCCGCCGCCGGGAAAGGCGGCGGCGATTACGCACACAAAACGCGCCGTGCGGCGCTCGTCCGGTACATCCGTTATCATTTCCAAAATAATACGGTTCTTTTCCTTATACGGCGTATTCTCGCCGAGGTAACGCGCCGAATATACGCCCGGCCGCCTGTCCAGGCAGTCTATTTCCAGACCGGAGTCGTCCGCCAAGGTGATCATGCCGCTAAGCCCGCAAATGGTTTCAGCCTTCTTCAAGGCGTTCGCCTCATATGTGTCTCCATCCTCCGTAACATCGGCGGTTATTCCCGCCTCTTCCATGGAAATCACATGAATACCGCTGCCCGGCGCTTCCAGCGCGTTTTTAATCTCTCTCAATTTTCCTTGATTCTTTGTGGCGAACAGAATCTCCATTAATATTCCGGTTCAATCAAGCCGTAAGCGCCGTCGTTTCGCTTATAGACCACATTCACGATATCCGTGTGGCCGTTGCGGAAAACATAAAAGCTATGCCCCAGCATCTCCATCTCCATTACGGCCTCTTCCGCGTCCATTGGCTTCAGAGGGAATTGCTTTGTCCTATCGATAACAATCGGGGTTTCGTCGGTGTTTTCAGTGACGTCCCCGGCATACTCAAACTCCTCTCTAAAAGAGTCGTCGCGCCGTGAACGGTTCCGTATACGGCTCTTGTATTTAATCATCTGTTTTTCCAGCATATCGACTATGCTGTCCAGCGCGGCGTACATATCGTTTGCCGTAACTTCAGCCCTCAGGATCCGGCGTCGGACCGGTATGGTCACCTCAACGCGATTATTCTGGCGGTTGAGGCTGAATTTCACGTTGACGTCCGCGTCAAACGGCAGCAATTTCTCCAATCGGCCCAGTTTCTGCATAGCTCTGTCTTTCAAAGCGTCCGTAACAATGAGGTTCTTCCCCGTAAACGTAAATTTAAGCATGTGTATGATCCTTTCATATTTGGTATCCGCAAGATTATGATACATAAAATCGGAACGGATTTCAAGGCATAACCAAAATTTGGTTGTCAGGAACTTATGTATGTTGTATTATAAATAGGCTGAAAAAAATCATCTAAAAGGAGTTACTATGAAAATCAGAAACGCGATTCTGCACAGCTTAAACAATAGCTCATGCGTTCTGTCCGACACAGAGCTGGACATCGAAAGCGAAACCTGTTCCGCGTTCATCACCAAGCATGTAAAAAAACTGTTGGACAACCCCGCCTCCAAGGAAGCGACATTCACTTCAACATCGGAGGTATATAAACACATCCTGGACTTAAAGGACGGCAGGCGTCATTTCAAGGACGTATGCGTCCGGATCGGCCGCAGGCTCTCGGAGGTGATGAAACAGAGTGCCGAGATACCGGAGGGCGATCTGCTGATCGTTCTGTTTGACAACAAACGCGAGCATGACATAGCAATAGTAAAACTCAATTACAGGGAATGCTTCACGCACCAGACCACACGCAGTTCCGCTGGCGCAGACAATCAAATCGTTAAGTACGCCGCCGTCCTGCCGTTTGACACCGGAAAGACAGAGGAAGCGTGCCTCATACCCTTTGACCCGATGGTATTGAAGGTTATTGAAAAACCCTTTATCATAAACGGGGAACCGGTAAATTATTTTTCGGAACTTTTTTTGGAATGCGACTCGTCGCTCTCCAAAAAGGAAGCCGCGCAGATTTTGAATGAGATATCGGAAGAGATCAACGAAAAGTATTTTGACAGCAGCATAGATTCCGTCGCCCGTATCAAAACCGCGCTCTTGGAGCAGGCAGAGGAAGCGGCCGGGGAAATCAGCATAGAAAGCGTGGCGGCTAAGGCTTTCGGGGGCAATACGGAAATTCGCGACGATTATGTAGGTTTGGCCCGTGACGCGGGTCTGAGGGCTGATATGATGCTGGGCGAAAAATTCGTGCGCCAGCAGTTCGGCACCCAACGTATAAAGGCTGAAAACGGCATAGAACTCAAATTCCCCGCAGAACTCTGGGGCGACAGCTCGTGCATTGAGATGATCCGTCAGCCCGACGGCTCCAACGCGATTCTATTGAAAAACCTTGGGCAGCTTGAGGTGCGTTAGAACGCGTTAACCAAGTCGAACGTCGGCAGAATGATCGAAAGCATGACTAAAGCCAGCATTGATCCCAGAATTATCATTATCACCGGTTCGGCCAGCTTGGCGTACAAGGCTGAGGCGCGTTCCTGCTCGGCTTGGTAGTATTTCGAGCATTGAGTGATGGGTTTGGAAAGGTTGCCTGTTTCTTCTCCCGTTTCAGCCATGCGGATCAGCATCAGGTCAAAATACTTTGCCGAGGCAAGCAGGGCCGACAATCTCCTGCCCTGGCGCAGCCCCGCGCTGATATTAAGGAAAACCCTGTCCAAATACGCGTTGCCGACCGCCTCGCGGATTATATTCACGGCTTCATGCGCGGGCTGCCCCGCCGCGAGCAGCATGGACAGGCATTGGCAGAAGCGCAGGTTCATCCCCAGCCTCCACAAAGGGATTCGGCTCTTGATAAAGCCTGTGAGCAGTCTTCCCTGTTTCGATCTCAGGAACGCGAGAATAAGCAGCGCGATCATAATAAGAGCCGCCAGTATTAAAACGCCGTAGTCCGAAACAATGTAACCCGCTGTCATCAGTATCCGCGTGGGCAGCGGGAGGTCAATCCCCTCCGCCTCAAAGATCGCGGCGTAGTTTGGTATCACGTACACCACGGCCAAAACCATGACGGCCAGCATCATTACCGCCAG
>JAISZF010000139.1 GCA_031269415.1 Clostridiales bacterium | reverse complement strand
TACGGCATGCCGACCGACACGGATGAGCGTCACGCTGAAAAGGCCCGCGTGATGGAAGCGGCGCTTAAAAACGCTTGCGACGTGCCGCTGGAGATCATGCGAAAATGCTGTGAGGCTATTGACACTCAAGCTCAATTCGCTAAGAAAGGCGCGGCCATAGCCATATCCGACGTGGGCTGCGGGGTCGTTTGCTGTAAAGCGGCCTTACAAGCGGCCAGTCTCAATGTTTTCATTAACACAAAAGCGATGTCCGATCGCGAGGCGGTCGCGAGGATCAATACCGAGGCGAACGGACTGCTGGATATTTACACCGCAAAGTCGGATGAGATTTTTTCCGCCGTGGCTGCAAGGTTCAAGGAGGGCTGAGCGTGGCGAAGCTTTTGGACGGTAAAGAAGTGGCCGCCGCTCTGAACGCGAAACTCACGGCGGAGGCGCGGGACCTGAACGGGAAAGGCGTCACGCCCACGCTGGCAATAGTTCGCGTTGGCGAAAGAGGCGGCGATATCGCTTACGAGAAAGGCGCGGCCAAGCGATGTGAGAAGATAGGCGTGGCGGTAAAGAAATAGTTTCGGCGGCGCTTACCGGCGCGGTGTTCGGTTTGTTTTTATATAAACGGCGCGGCAATTGAGGGCGAATCGCGGTGGCGGTGAGTGTTAACTGTTTGGGTATCAGTTTAATGCTCAGCACTTTCTGGCTCACCGTTCTCAGCGGATCGTCCTTTTTGGCGCTGCTGCCCACTCGTGTTGTACAGAATTTGATTATGATTCCGGTGCAATTTATTGTGCTGCGTTTGATTAAGATTCCGATTGGCGTTTACATCAATAGAGTCAATGCGAACGCGACAAACAGTTGAGCTTGGGCGGCCTTGATTTCCTATGCCAAGGATTGCTCAGAACAAAATATGCCCTCCAAGCCGTTAAATCTCGGAGGGCTATTTTCTATCAATAAATTTACAATGTCAGATTGTCGTTTTTAGCGGGGCTTATCTCTTAGGAAGATTCGTTTATATAAGAGGGCGGTCCGCTGATCCGCCATAGCCTAACACTAAGGCTTCAATTTTTTCTCTTGGGAGTTTAGTTATTCGGATGATCGTTTCAAGAGGGAATTTTTCAACAAGCATTTCTTTTGCCGTTTCTAATTTTTCCTCCAGTTTACCTTCCAGTTTACCTTCCAGTTTACCCTCCCGTTTACCCTCCAATCTAGCTTCATACCTCAATCGCTCTTTTTCCTGTTTAGCGTTATCAATAACATCGACCAGCATGCTATCCACCTCCTCCACGAGATTTTTATTCATCAGGTCTTTTATCTCATCGCTCTTATTATACCCATACGCTATATCCATGATCTTGATAAACAAATTTATAATCCGTTTTTCCTCAGCGCTAAAATCCTTTATCTCAATCAGTGAGCGTCGGATGTTCTCATAAAACTCAATTGAGTTTTTGGATTTTTCGAGAAGCAGGGTTACCGCCAGCAGCCTTGATGATAAGTTGGTTAACTCACTTTCAGTAACGCCTTTGGCGTCAAGCAACAGATAGTCAAAATTAATAACATAGCTTCCGAAGCGTTCCGGAGCGTCAAACATGCATTTCAGACTCAAAGGCACGGTCCAAGCGGCGCTCCCGCAATAAAACACCATCGGAAACACAACAGGAAATTTGAAATCTTTATTATCCCTTTCGTCAGGATCCGATCGATTGAAAAAGTCCCGAAGGATCTCCACGATATACAACAACAGGCGATACGGCATGAGATAGTCAACCCAGCTTTGAACCTCAAGCAAAATATAGAAAATAACTTTATGCCCGTTTATCGTGGATTGATATACCACGTCGGCTTCTTTTTCCGTGAAGTCCTGAAGTATAAAACTCTTATTGGAAGCGACTAAGGCGCTTTCATCAACCTCATTAACCCATTCTTCTTTCACCAAGTCGCGCAGTAGGCTGAGAAAAGTTTTTTTGTTGGAAAAAAGCTCTTTGTACCTTTTATCGTGCGGATTATCTACCTTATCCAAAAAGTAATCCCCCATGCGTTTAAATGTGATGCCCGATTCTGAATTGATGAACCAATTATAGCATTTAGAGGCGGGAAAATCAATCCGTCTATTTACGAAAGAACTGGATAACTGCTATTGGGACATCATCGGTTCCGAGCTTTACCGCTGTATCACACAGTCACTAAAGTGGTTCGACGCGCATAAAGGAGACGCTGAAGCGAATATGCCAACATCACACCGCAATGGCACATTCCTTTGTCTATCTCATACTGTTTCGTTACATGGAATTTTAGGCTCCCGAGTTCAAGTAATTAGGTATGCTTTTTTACCGTGAAAATCCAGGTTGATTTGACACTTTTACTTTAAAGCCGCCGAAACCCTTGATATTAAGCGTTTCAGCGGCTTTTTTCATAAAGCGGGATAAATGAACGCTATAATTCAACGGCTATCTTATACTTTTTAAGCCAGTAATTGATCTGAAGCAGATAGGCGATCATCTGTGGCCCCGCCATAAGCTGGCCGTACCAGGGTTTGCCGTAGTCGAACGATTCGTTCATATATCTCGCCGCCTTATCCGGATCTATGAGATCGTTCAAAGGTTCGTTCTTATCGCGCAGCGTTTCGGCAAGCCGGGATTTTATCCGAGCTTCGTATTGCGGATGATAGGTCTTCGGATACGGGCTTTTTTTACGCCTCAGCACTTCGTCGGGCAGCAGCCCGGCGCCGGCTTCCCGCAGCAGATTCTTCACCACCCCATCTTTGCATTTGACGCTCCACGGCACGTTGAACACATACTCAATAACGCGATGGTCGGCGTAAGGAACGCGGGCTTCCAAGCCCGCGTACATGCTGGCTCTGTCCATGCGATCCAAAAGTGTACTCATAAACCACTTCAGATTTAAGAACGAGATTTCCCTGCGGCGTTTTTCCTCACCGGTTTCCCCTTCCAGCGGGGGGACCTCCGCCAGAGATTCCTCATATCGCAGCATAGCGTACTCTGGGATGTTCAAGGCGCCCGCCAGTTCATCCCTCAGCAGCGACTGACGTATTTCCAAGTCATATGACCAGGGGAACATATGTCTGTCAAACATATCTTTCCGATGAAACCACGGGTATCCGCCAAAGATTTCGTCCGCGCACTCACCGGTAATCGCCACTTTATTATTGAGTTTTACCTTCTCACAAAAATACAGGAGGGAAGCGTCTATATCCGCCATGCCCGGCAAGTCTTTTGAATCCACGGAAGTGTAGAGATTATCGGCTAATTCGCCGTAATCGCATTCCAAATAGAAATGGTTGGTACCGAGGGTATCTTTCATAATGTTCACATACGGCCAATCTTCCTCAGATTGAAAACCGCTGGAAGTAAAGTAGCGTTTGTTATCGGTGAAGTCGAAGGAATAGGTGTTTATTGTTCCCAACACGCGGCAGGCGGCGGACGTCGCCAGACTGGAATCCAGGCCGCCTGACAGAAACGCGCAGACAGGCACATCACTCACTAACTGACGCTTTATCGAATCCAAGACAAGAAATTTTACCTTATCTATGGTTTCAGCGTAACTATCCGTGTGCGGCGCGCTTCGCAGCTCCCAATAAGGCTCCGTGATAAAACCGTTTATGTCCAGCCGCGCGGCACATCCCGGCTTTACCTCATTAACGCCTTTAAACACGCCGACCCCATGTGTGCGGCCCGGGCCGACGCCGAAGATTTCGCACAAACCCTGGCGATCTATAATCGGCCGGATACCCGGGTATTGGAAGAGAGTCTTTATCTCCGATCCGAATACCAGCGCGCCGCCCTGGATACTGTAGAACAGCGGCTTTACCCCAGCTCGATCCCTTGCCAGCCAAAGGACTCGGCGCGTGTTATCCCAGAAAGCGAACGCAAAGATTCCGTTCAACTCCTTGACAAAGTCAATGCCGTATTCTATCAGACCAAGCAAAATCACCTCCGTGTCGGAAGTGGTTGTAAACACGCGGCCTCTTGAACACAAATCGTGTTTCAGTTCGTCAGCGTTGTAGATTTCTCCGTTGTATACCAAAACGTATTCGCCATCGCCTTGACGCTTTATCATCGGCTGCCCGCCGTGCGCGATATCCCGTATCGACAGGCGAGCGTGGCTTAGACCCGCGTGCTCGGATAAATACTCGCCGCGTCCGTCCGGGCCGCGCCGGGTTAAAGCCTCCCGCATATTGATTAATATTTCCAGGTTACTATCCGCGCTTTCGAGTAAATTTCGGTTGAAATCGGCAAATCCGGCTATTCCACACATTATTTACCACCCCGTATGGATTGACTTGTCTTTATCATCCATAGTATTCCGGCGGATGGCGGATTGCTACTTTGGGGAATACGGCTTAGCGATACGTGAATTTCTCAATGATTAACATCCGACGAGAATAACAGTTTTTTCATTAATAACCTCCCTGTCAAAATATAACTTTCTTTCCCAGCTAACAGTTTTCCTTCGATCAAATATAATGAGCCAGCCTGTGTCACACCCCAGCGAGTCCATGTAAGCCGTGATCTGTTTCAGTCCCTCAACTCGGGTATAATGGTAGGGTAAAACTGGACACGAAAAAAGGAATCCTTAGTGACAATCCAAACAGTAGTTTGATA
>JAISZF010000282.1 GCA_031269415.1 Clostridiales bacterium | reverse complement strand
AATACTATATCAGATAGGCGTTGAGGCGTACAGATAAATATTTCTTCTTTTATTTATATCTTGTGGGCGATTAGTCCTGTAATTTCAACATTTGTTTTATCATGCTTCAGCTGTGTAAGTGGATGATTCCATAAGTCTTGACATAAGCGCCGTTTGTGATATTATTTCTGAAATATGAGGAGTGATAGTCGTGGAATTGACAATGGATAAGATTACGGTGCTGGCGAAGAACCGAGGTTTTATTTATCCGGGTTCGGAGATCTACGGCGGTTTGGCTAATTCATGGGATTACGGGCCGCTGGGCGTTGAGCTTAAGAATAACGTAAAAAGGGCATGGTGGAAGAAGTTTATTCAGGAAAGCCCGTATAATGTCGGGCTGGACAGCGCCATTCTGATGAATCCGGCGGTATGGGTGGCGTCGGGTCACGTCGGCGGCTTCAGCGACCCGCTGATGGACTGCCGCGAATGCAAGGAACGCTTCCGCGCGGATAAACTGATAGAGGATTCTATGAAGGAGCGCGGCGAAGCCGGAATAGTCGATGGCTGGCCGAACGAACGCATGGAGTTCTATATTGAGGAACATAAGATAGCCTGCCCCAACTGCGGCAAGCATAATTTCACCGAAATCCGGCAGTTTAACCTGATGTTTAAAACTCACGCCGGCGTTACGGAGGACGGCAAAAGCGCGGTATTCCTTCGGCCTGAAACCGCGCAGGGCATCTTTGTGAATTTTCGTAATGTACAGCGCACAAGCCGGAAAAAAATACCGTTCGGCATCGGTCAGATAGGCAAGTCTTTCCGCAACGAGATAACGCCGGGGAACTTTATTTTCCGCACCCGCGAGTTCGAGCAGATGGAGCTGGAATTCTTCTGCGAGCCGGATGAGGATCTGAAATGGTTTGAATACTGGAAGGCGTTTTGCGTCGAGTGGCTGGCCGATTTAGGTGTTAAGGGCGGGAAGGTGCGTGTGCGCGATCACAGCAAGGAGGAACTCTCGCACTACAGCAAAGCCACGACGGATATTGAGTATCATTTCCCGTTCGGCTGGGGGGAATTATGGGGTATAGCAGACCGGACGGATTTTGATCTGAAACAGCACTCGGAACATTCCGGCGAAGATCTGTCCTATATAGATCAGCCAGCCAATAGGCGGTATATCCCGTACTGCATAGAGCCGTCGCTGGGCGCGGACCGCGTGACGCTGGCGTTCCTGTGTCAGGCGTATGACGAGGATACCGCGCCGGGCGAAAAGGGCAAGGAGGAAACCCGCGTCGTGCTGAGGCTGCACCACGCGCTCGCTCCGGTGAAAGCCGCCGTGCTGCCGCTGTCTAAAAAGCTGTCGGAGAACGCCATGCGCGTCTATGAAAGCCTGAGCAAACAATTTGTCTGCGACTTCGACGACAATGTGTCCATCGGCAAACGTTACCGCCGCCAGGATGAGATCGGTACGCCGTTCTGCGTTACGTACGACTTTCAGTCGCTTGAGGATAACGCGGTCACCGTGCGCGAGAGGGACAGCATGAAGCAGGAGCGGATTGCCATAGACAGCCTGACGGCGTATTTGTCAGATAGATTGAATTATTGACAGTGTGGAATAATTATACAACAAGCCAAGGGCGTAAGAGCCTTTGGCTTGTCGCCCGTTCACTGGGGCAGCTCATCTAAAGCGCCGAACGTATAACCCATTTCTTCATAGCGCGTCAGCAGCTCGTCTAAGATATTCGCGTTGGTCTTCGACGTGCTGTGCAGCAGCACTATCGCGCCAGGGTGGATCCTCGGGAGCAGTTTATCAAAGGCCTGCTGCCTGCCCGGCTGCCTGTCTTTCACCCAATCCACATACGCCAGACTCCAAAATACCGTCCTGTACCCCAATTCCTTGGCCTGGGCGAGGTTGCTCTCGCTGTACTTACCCTGCGGGGGACGGTAATAGCGCGACAATTCTTTTCCCGTGGTTTCCTTATAAAGTTCTTCCAGCGAGGTCAGTTCTTTCTTGAAACTTTCTATGTCTGACATTTTAGACATGTCTGGATGATGAAACGTGTGGTTGCCGACGATATGCCCCTCGTCGCTCAACCGGCGAGTCAGCTCCGGATTTGCTTCCACAAAATGCCCGACGACAAAAAACGCGGCGCGCGCGTTATGCTTCTTCAGCGCGTCCAGAATAGCGGGCATGTTTCCGTTTTCGAAACCGGCGTCGAACGTCAGGTATATGGTCTTTTTATCCGCCGGACCTACATAAACAGCGTTGAATTTCTTCAGATACTCGGCGGTCGCGTTGCCGCTGGGCTGTTCTCCGCTTTTCCCGAACCCAAGCCCCCAGTTGCCCTTTTCTCCGGCCGCGGCTGTGCTGGTTAACATTGCCGTAATGACTAAAATTAAGCAAAATATATATTTTTTGTTCATAATTAATCCCCAGTTTGATAATTATTTATGAAGCTATAATACTATTTGCTGTTTCAGTCGTTATCATGTATGGGAATCCTTATACAATATGTCAAAAAATATGAAATTTGGATCGAAACAAATTATGATGGATTTCGTATTATTATATGGAAATATTTACTCAAGGAGGAGAACTCATGGCAGTAAAAGCTGTTACATTATCAACGGCGA
>JAISZF010000277.1 GCA_031269415.1 Clostridiales bacterium | reverse complement strand
GATTTCGGAGGAAACGCGTCAGTCGGTTATAGACGGTTATATTAATCAGAAATATTAACTAAAAACCGATGGGCAGGGACAGACGAAATCCCTACCGATCGGTTTTTTATTATTTAAATTTTTTTGTCAGGCAAACCCCAACAAGCGTCAGCCCGGTATGACTGCCTATCGTGATGCCCAGATCCATAATTGGCCAGTCAATTATAAAACCCTTCTCTTTCATTTTTTCCATGACAAGCAGCGCTTCGTCACGGCAGTCCGAGTTGATTAGAATATAATCATACTCGTCCCGCTGATCCCCAACGTATTCCTCCGTCAAGGCGATTACCTTCTCAAGCGCCTTCTGCCTGCCGCGCACCTTATTAACCGGATGCAGTTCCGCGTTCCGCATTACAATAATGGGCTTTATATTTAAGAGGGTACCGGCCAACGCGCTCACTTTGCCAACCCGACCGCCTTTTTGCAGGTATTCCAGGGAATCCAGCGTGAAGAACACCCGGGAGGTATGTTTTAGTTCTTCCATTCGAGCAACTATTTCATCGGCGCTCAGACCGGATTCAACCATGCGCGCGGCCTGAATAAGCATAACGCCCTGCCCGCAGGCGGCCTGTATGGAATCCACAATACGGATGGCGCGATCCGGAAATTCAACCTTTAAATCCTCGACGGCGGTCACGGCGGATTGATATGAGCCGCTGAATTTACTCGTAATACAGAAGCAGACTATGTCCGATCCCTGTTCCAGATACGGGCGGAAAGCATCGGCATAGTCGCCCGCCGAAGGCAGAGAGGTGGAGGGGAAGGCGTGTTCTTCCCTAAGTTTCCTGTAGAACTCAGGTATGGAAATATCTATGCGTTCTTTATAATAGGTCTGTTTATCAAAAGTGACATAGAAGGGAACCACGGATATATCATAATGGTTGTACAGCTCGTCGGTTAAATCCGCTGAGCTGTCTGTGAATAGTTTTATTTTTGCCAGAGTAAGCACCTGCTTTCTTTAGATTTTTATTTCTCGCCCGGACGCTCGCCGTCATAGCATATTATAACAAACTCGTCCGGATTTGGAAAGGCCCCGGCTTAATGAAAATTTGGCTTTTCGGCCGTGAATATCTGGAAAAGGACTTGGAGTAATAAAAATAGGCTGCCCAATTGAGATTGGAGCAGCCCTTTGTTATGCACGCGGTTGGCGCTGAGCGTTCCGCAAGCGAAACGTCTTTTGATATGCAATGTCCGCGCGCGCGCTGTTGACATTTCCCTCCAGGCGATATCACGGCAGTTAGCTCGAACCAAGCGCCCTCCCGGCACATAGGACATTTTGCTTAGCGCTGCTTCCTTCCGGACCTGACACGGTTCACAAACGCCTATTGCGGGAGACTCAGCCGTCAACACCACTTACCGCGGTCAGACCCCACAGGGAAGGAGCCTAAAGCGCGCGTCACCCCCGCTGTAGCGGATTGCGGGTACAGGGATCCGCTGCCTCCCCGGCTAGCGCGGACATATATAGTATACATGCGCGTATTGATGATGTCAACCCGGTTATCTATTTACCCTATCAGGATTTTTTTCAGCAAAACAGTGATCGATTTGGCGTCCTCATTGAAACGGGCGCGCAGATTCAACGCTTTCAGCAGATAAATCATATCGTCTTCCGTCATGGATTCCAAAGATGTCTTGTCGTCGTCAGTAAGCGTATCCAGGATATTGGAGGCGATTAAAGGTATGGATGGACTGACCTCCGCGACTTCCGGAAGAACGATAATCTCCGCGGGTCTATCGGGTTCCTCGCGGACGGGATGATAGTCTTCGATATATTCCGGATTAAAAGAGTTTCGGCGCGTTTCGTCCAGGACATTCTTATAGTCATGATCGATGAGGAATTGTTCGATTCTCGCGTCGGAAACATTATCCTGGTTTTCATCCGTCAGCGCCGCCAGGTAATACGGATCAACACGGGCGACCTCCGCTAAAGCGGTCGCCAGTATGGCGGATATGTTTCCCAGCCGGCAAGTCCTTTCCAATGTAGCCTTTTTGAGGTCAGAGATATTAAAAACCTCTTGTTTCTGCTGCTTCTCCAGAGTCATCCAGACAGCTCTAACGCGTTCTCTTGTCTTTTCGGGGTCACCGCTGACATTAGTTTGCTTCAGTTTGTTGTAGAACTCTTTGTTATACATACATTCCTCCTGGATAGTTATAAAATAATGGGGCGGACCCCAATTATGACAAGATCTTTAAAGCATTGCCGTATAGAATCAAATCTCTTTCTTCGCCGGAGATATTCAACGCTTGAATCCGCTCCAATTCGGAAGCGGGATCCCACATGGGGTAATCGGAGCCGAATAATATCCTGTCGGCGCCATACGCGCGTATCAACTCCTCGGAACGCCGTGCGCCCAAAAACATCATGGAACTCGACACATCCAGATAGCAAAAACGATCCTCCAGATACTCCAACGCCAGATCAAAGATCGACCATCCGCCAAAATGAGCCGCTATTACGGTCAATTTCGGAAAATAATCTATTACACGCGCAATGCGCGATGGGTGCGAATAATCATAACGGTAATCCCCGGCGTGAATAAGAACGGGCAGACGACCCTCCAGCAGCGAGAAGATATTCAGCATACGTTCATCATCTATATAATATCCTTGAATATCCGGATGCAATTTAACGCCTCTCAGCCCTAAGGCGATAATATTGTTTATCTCCGCCTCGGGATCCCGCACATCAATATGCAGTGAGCCAAAACCGATAAACACATCGGGGCTGTCATTGCGCTGCGCGGCTATAAAATTATTGATGATTCTAACTTGCTCCGGTTTTTGAGCCACGGAATGTATGAGGAATTTATCAATTCCGGCGCGACGGCCAATTTCCAGCAATGTTTCGGCGGTTCCGTCATGGCGGGTTTCAATGTTATAAAATTTGCTCACATTATGTACAGCTTTATCAGCAATTCGGTTTGGATAAACATGCGCGTGAAAATCTATGATCATCATTAGTCCCCTTTGCGGATTTTGTGCTGTTAAATAATAGCATAACACATAATAAAAGAATTAACAATAGTTTTATTCTCATTATAGACATGAAATTTTCGTATTAATTCATTAAACTTTTATTATTTGATATCAGCATAATTCGATCCTCTTGATCATATAATGCCATAGGTGATATTTTATGCCGAATAAACTAACAGCTTGGTTATGTCTATGCGCGGTCGGGGCAGGGATTCTCTTTTCAGGATCGTATCGGAAGATATTTTATGGTATCGACCTTCCCATTATAGCGTACCACAATTTTTCCGCTGAAATAGAAGTAAGCGACGATCTTAACATAACGCCCGGCAAATTTCGTTCCGATTTGCTCGAATTAAAAGAAGCCGGTTATACCGCTGTGTTTTTCAGCGATATAATCGGCTATTATGAACATGAATTTGAATTACCGGACAAACCCGTACTTGTAACCTTTGACGACGGTTATGCCAGCAACCGCGAAATCGCTTTTCCCATACTGAAAGAACTGAATATGAAAGCGACCATTTTTATATTGGGAATCAATGCCGGCCGTGAATCGGACGCTATAACCGGCGAACCGCTGATACCGCATTTCTCCGCCGAACAGGCGCGGGAAATGGTTGATTCGGGTCTGGTTGAAATTCAGACGCACACCTATAACTTACACAGGCCATTTCTTAATATGATGAGCGTAAGAGACTTTTTGACACGCGAAACATATAAGGCTTATTTAACGCGTGATACATTTGCCGTAAGCGAGTATATCCGCGAGGCGACGGGCGCGAGTCCGTACGCGCTGGCGTATCCTTACGGATATTACGATAAGCTGACCGAACAGATTATGCGTGAGTCGGGCGTTTTAGTTACGGTAACCAGTGATCCCGGCATAAACAGGATACATAGAAGCAAATATGGGCTGTATGGTATGAAACGTATATTCCCATCTGAAGATTCGGCGCTGGATATGATCAATGCGTACGTTTCCGGTAGATATAGATCATCATCAGCATGATGACAAGGCAGATGCTGGTTACCAGAATGGCGCGCTCGTCCTGAATGGCTATGACAATAGCGATTACGCCGGATACCGCGCTCATGACATATAAGAGGATGACCGCCTGTTTATGGGAGTACCCGCTGTCTATTAATTTATGATGCAAATGGCCGCGATCGGCTGTCATTATCGGCTTTCCCGCGAGGAAACGCCGTAAAATGGCGAAAGCCGCGTCGAAGATTGGCAGTGCTAGCGCGAAACTCGCGATAACGACAGAAAGCAGCGCGTAAGCCTTAAATACTCCCAATATGGATGATACGGCTAAAACGTATCCCAGAAACTGCGCGCCGGTGTCGCCCATAATAACCTCGGCGGGGTTGAAATTGCGCGGAAGAAACCCCAAACAGCTCCCCGCCAGCGCCGCCGCCAATACGACCGCCAATCCAGAGCCTGATAATACGCACAGGATTAAAAGCGAAAGCGCGCCGATCGTGGTAACGCCGGCGGCCAGGCCGTCCAAACCGTCTATCATATTAACCGCGTTTGTCAGCCCGACGATCCAGATCAAGGTAAAAGGCGCCGCTAAAGAATCCAATACGGTCAGAAACGGAAACACAAAAAAATCAACCCGCGTGCCGCTGAATATGACGACCAGCGAAGCCGCGATTTGAAACACCAGCTTCGTCCCCGGCTTCAGGCCGCGGATATCATCAACGATGCCCGCGGCGACAATTATCAGCGCCCCCGCTACAAAACCCAGGAATTGAGCGGTACGCACATCCGGCATAAAAATGGCCGCTATGCCTAAAGCGGTCAGGAAACCGGAAACGATAGCGATACCGCCCATGCGGGGAATTGGTTCGCTGTGCATGCCGCGTGAACGCGGCTGGTCAATAGCGCCCACTTTAATGGACAGCTTCTTGGCAAAGGGCGTCGTCACTATAGAGATACCGAATGAACAGGAAAAGATCGCAAGGTACAATAACCAATCGTGATTCATTTCATTCGCCTCTCTATATCTCTATTTTGTGCCGAACAATCTGTCACCCGCGTCGCCCAATCCGGGCACTATATAACCGTGGCTGTTCAAACGCGAATCGTACGCCGCTGCGTAGATGTTTACGTCCGGGTGTTCCGTCTGTATCTTTTTTATCCCTTCCGGGGCCGCGATCAGGCATAACAGTTTAATATCCGTAACGCCCTGGCTTTTGAGGTACGTTATAGCAGCGGAAGCGGTGCCGCCCGTGGCCAGCATGGGATCCACAATGAATATCTCGCGCTCATCCGCGTCTTTAGGAAGTTTGCTGTAGTATGTAACCGGCTGAAGCGTATCCGGATCACGGTACATACCCAGATGCCCGACCTTCGCGGTCGGCAGCAGGTTAAGCATCCCGCTGACCATGCCGATTCCGGCGCGCAGAATCGGGACCACGCCCAGCTTTTTTTCGATGAGTCTGCCCGTTGTGGAGCAAATGGGCGTTTCAACGGTTGTTTCCACAGTCGTGAGATCTCGGGTGGCTTCGTAGCAAATCAGCGTGGCTATCTCTTCCACCAGTTCACGGAATTCCTTATTGCCGGTATCAATATTGCGCAGCATGGTAACCTTATGCTGTACCAACGGATGATCGATAATAGTTAGTTTACCCATTGTATCCCTCCGCTATAAATTGTTCCATCTCAATGAGGCCGCCTTAAGCAGGCGCGCCAGTTCACCGGCGCAGATTTCGTACGCTTTGTAATCATGACAGTAAGGGTCGCTTATGTCTCCGTCTCCACCGGCGTATTCGCTTAAGCTGTAAATCTTATCGGCCATGTCGGAAAAGACATCCATGATCCACATTTTATGCGACTGAGTCATCGTAAGCACTAAATCCGACTCATCCAACATATCCTGTGTCAGCGAACGCGCGCGGTGGTTCTTAAGGGAAAGCCCGAGATTCTTTGCACATTCGGCCGAATGCTGGCTGGCCGGCGAACCGTCCCAAGCGGAAAGCCCCGCGGAACTGAAATTGACCCCCGCGTTTTCGGGCATAGCCGCGGCGATTACCTCAGCCATGGGACTGCGGCAGGTGTTGCCCGTGCATATAAACAGTATATTCAAACCTCTATCACCCTGCCTCCCGCCGCCTTTTTCAGACGATCCATAACAGCGGACCCGACTCCCGCGTCGGCTATGCCCTCCGCGTAGATAATGTCGACGCCCTTATCGTCAAACGCCCTAAGCGCGGCGAACAGATTGGCGCCGATAAGTTCGGCGTTTGACCTGTCGCCCGCGTTCAGAACAAAGTATTTGCTTTTGTCATACATATCTATAGTCTGATCGGTCGCCAGAATACCGACGCGTTTTTCCTCGACGCCGGCGCGCTCGTTTATCAGCGCGGCGGCGCGTTCCGGAGAGCCGTTTATTACCGTTAACTCGGCTTTGGGCGCGTAATGCGCGTATTTCATGCCCGGGGATTTTGGTTTGCCTAGCGGATGTTCCGTTTCCGGATAGAACCCGATTTTAGCGTAAATCATATCCGCGGTTATAAAACCGGGCCGAAGAACGCGCGGCAAATCGCCTGACACATCAATTACCGTGGATTCCAGGCCGCACGCGCACGGGCCGCCGTCTAAGATAATATCTATTTTACCGTCCAGATCCTGTAAAACGTGCCGGGCGGAAGTGGGGCTTGGCCTGCCTGATACGTTCGCGCTGGGGGCGTAAATCGGGGTTTGCGCGTATTCAATTAACAGCCGGGCGGTTTCGTTGGACGGCATACGGATCGCTATTGTGGGAAGCCCCGCGGTTCCCCACGCGGGTACGGAATTTTTTTTCAAAGCGACCACCGTCAGAGGACCCGGCCAGACCGCGGATATTAAAGCGCCGCAATAATCAGGCGTCTGTTCCGTACACCCGTAGAATTGCGAGACATCACAAATATGCAATATTAACGGGTTATCGGGAGGGCGGCCCTTTACCGTGTAGATCTTGCCGACAGCGGTTTCGTTCGCGGCGTCGGCGCCCAGTCCGTAAACCGTTTCAGTCGGAAACGCGGCCAGTCCGCCGTTTCTGATAATTCGAGCCGCTTCAAGAACACCGGATCTGTCGGCGGCGCGAAGGGCGGTTTTCATTCTGCCGCGATTAGCCGCTCGCCGCAGCATTTTTTATATTTCTTTCCGCTTCCGCAGGGGCAAGGATCGTTTCGGTTTATTTTGGCGTCTTTTCGGATCGTGGTGGAGCCTCGCTGCTCTTTGTACATGCGGCGTCTGGTCTCTTCGTCGAAGATTTCGTCCCATTCGGGGAGTTCGCAGAGATGTTCGGCGCGGTATTCAACCATCTTTTTATAGAGCCTTTCAAAGCTGAAGTCAAGTTTCAGCGGACTGTCCGCGGTCAGATCTTTCAATTCCAAGGGTTCTTCCAAAGCCTCGTTGATTCCGTCCAAAAAACCGATAACATATTCCGGCGTCATATGAAAACTCGCGCCCAGTTCGCTTACGGTTCCTTCTATATGGGTTGTTTTGTCTGTCAATAGATTACTGTAAACAGCCTGCTCCAGAGGAATATATTCGTCCCAGCGTTTTTTTATAATCTTGCCGGTTTTGTCGTAGGCGGCCGCAATCCATTTTTCATACAGTGTCATGACAAAATCCTCCTTAATGTTTTGATTCAAGTTAGTATACATCATAAAAGTCTATTTGTCTATTTTCTCCGTCTATAGTAAAATAAAGTATAAAATCCCCTGTGTGAGGGCGGGAAAGAGGGATGGCGTGAAACGTAACAGGTATACGTTTGGTATCGGAACCATAGGGCGCGACATGGTATACAGCATGGTGAGCATGTATCTGATATACTATTTAACGGACGTACTGGAAGCGCCTACGGCCAGTTTGTGGTGGATTACGGGAATAATTTTCTGCGCGCGGATCTTCGACGCGCTTAATGATCCCGTTATGGGGCTGATTGTGGACAATACGCGCGGCAGGTTCGGCAGGTTTAAGCCGTGGATAGCTTTCGGGGCGGCGGCGTCCGGGTTTATGACAATACTAATCTTTTCCGGATTTGATTTGTCCAAGGGCTTGAACATAGTCCTGTTCGGCGTTGTCTATGTGCTGTGGGGCGTATTTTATACGGTTAATGATATTTCTTACTGGTCCATGCTGCCCGCGCTTTCCTCCGATCAGAAGGAACGTGAGCGAATCGGGGCTGTAGCGCGTATTTGCGCCAATATCGGATTGTTCGCGGTGGCGGCGGGCATTCTTGTTTTTACGGAGGCCCTCGGAAATATATTCGGCGGCTTACAGAAAGGCTACCTCGCCTTCGCCGTAATTATAACCGCTGTCTTGTGGGTCGGCCAGCTTGTGACACTGATTGGCGTAAAGGAACCGGAGGACATGGCCGGAAAGGGCGGGCATACATCCATTAAAGAACTGATAAGCGTAATCATCCGTAACGATCAGCTTCTGTATACCGCCATATCCATGGCGCTGTTTATGATCGGGTATCTGACGACTACTTCATTCGCTACGTATTACTTTAAATACGCGTACGGCGACGTGAATATGTATACGGTATTCGCCATTATTTTAGGCGTGGCGCAGATTACGGCTCTGGCAGTGTTTCCCGTATTCAGTTCGCGTTTTGAGCGTTCCGCGCTGTATATGGGGGCTATGGCGGCGGTTGGGGCGGGTTATGTCCTGTTCTTCTTCGCGTCCGCCGGTTCTATTCTGATTGTTGGAATCGCCGGGATGCTGATCTTTGTCGGCCAAGCCTTTATACAGCTCCTGATGCTTATGTTCCTGGCGGACTCCGTGGATTACGGCCATTGGAAACTGGGCAGGCGCAACGACAGCATTACGTTCTCCCTGCAGCCATTTATTAATAAAATGGGCGGCGCCGTATCGTCCGGGGTTGTCAGCTCCGTCGTAATTATATCCGGGATGAAAGACGCCGAATCCGCGGCGGAAGTGAGCGCGGGCGGCGTCTTGCTGATGAAAGTGTTTATGTTCATCTTCCCGCTGGCGTGTATACTTGCGAGTTACTTATTGTATAAGGCAAAATATAGGATAGACCGGAAGATGTACGAGTATATTGTATGGGAACTTGAACAGCGCAAAGAGAATCAGTAATTTCTCTCGTTCGGCAGTAGCGGCGAAACATGTAATATGCTATAATCAACCAAATGATGACATAACAACTATCGAAGGAGGAAAACATGGGTCTCATAAAAGCCATTTTGGGCTCCGCCGGCGGGGTGCTGGCTGATCAATGGAAGGAATATTTTTACTGTGATTCATTAGACGCCGGCGTTCTGGCGGCGAAGGGGCAGAAACGCGTATCCAAGCGAAGCTCAAACACCAAGGGCGACGACAATATTATCTCAAATGGTTCGGTAATCGCGGTTAACGACGGCCAATGCATGATGATAGTCGAACAGGGCAAGGTGGTTGAGGTATGCGCGGAACCGGGCGAGTTTACGTATGATCAATCTTCGGAACCCAGTATCTTTACGGGCGGTTTGGGCGAAGGCATAAGGAACACCTTTAGCAGTATCGGCAAGCGGTTCGCGTTCGGCGGCGGTACAGGGAAGGATCAGCGTGTATATTATTTCAACACCAAAGAAATAATGGGTAATAAATACGGTACCATCAACCCTGTTCCGTTCCGCGTGGTTGATAACAACATAGGGCTGGATATAGACATATCTGTCAGATGCAACGGCGAGTACTCCTATAAGATTATGGATCCGCTGCTGTTTTACACCAACGTGTGCGGCAATGTAACCCAGGTGTTTGAACGCGGAGCGATAGATAGTCAGTTGAAATCCGAACTGCTTACCGCGCTTCAGCCCGCTTTCGCTCGTATATCCCAAATGGGGATTAGATACAGCGCGCTGCCCGGCCATACGCTGGAACTGGCGGACGTACTGAATGAAGTGCTGTCGATTAAGTGGAGGCAGACCCGCGGCATAGCGGTCGCATCATTCGGTATAAATTCCGTCACGGCTTCAAAAGAAGACGAGGATATGATCAAGCAGCTTCAGAAAAGCGCGGTTATGCGCGACCCGACAATGGCCGCCGCCGCGCTGGCCGGTTCCCAGGCGGACGCGATGCGCGCCGCCGCTTCCAACACGGCGGGCGCGATGACAGGCTTTATGGGGTTGAACATGGCTTCCCAGGCCGGCGGTATGAGCGCGAATGATCTGTACGCCATGGGGCGGCAGTACAATAATAACAGGCCCGCCGCGCAAGCCGCTCCGCAAGCCCCGGTTTCCGGCGGATGGGTTTGTCCCGCGTGCGGAGCCGCGAACACGGGGAAGTTCTGCGCGGACTGCGGTCAGCCTAAACCACAGGATAATGGATGGAAATGCGTATGCGGCGCTGTGAATAAAGGCAAATTCTGCGGCGAATGCGGCAGGCCGAAACCGTAAGAGTCAATACCGTGGCAGGTTTAACTCCGTCCGCGAATCCGAGGAGATCCGTATATGAGCGTCTTGGAATATAAATGTCCCGCGTGCGGCGGCACGCTGTTGTTTGACAGTGAATCACAGAGAATGAAATGCCCGTACTGCGACAGCGAGTTCGACATGAAAGAGCTGACTGAATCCGAGTCGTCGAAACCGGATATATTCAAGCTGGAATCCAAAGAGTTAGCCCCGGACGAACGCGAGGGCATGGTCGCTTACAGTTGTCCGTCCTGCGGGGGAGAGATAGTCGGCGACGGCATAACGGCTGCTACTTTCTGTCCGTTTTGCGGCAACACCGCGATTATGCCCCGGCAATTGACGGGAATGCTCCGCCCGGATCTGATCATCCCGTTTAAGGTAACCGAGGAAGCGGCGCGGGACGCGCTTAAAGCGTTTTATAAGAGCAAAACGCTGCTGCCTTCCGTTTTCCGGCGGCAAAACCGCATAGAGAGTATCAAGGGAATTTATGTCCCTTTTTGGCTGTTTGACTGTGCAACGCGGGCGTCTATTCAATATCAGGCCACTAAGGTGCAGCTCTGGGGCGACTCCGACTATAACTATACCAAGACCGATTATTACAGGCTGTACAGGGAGGGCGGCGTTAATTTTGAACGTATTCCAGCCGACGCCTCCAGCAAAATGGACGACGCGTATATGGAATCCGTCGAACCGTATGACTATAACGAGGCCGCTGATTTTGACATGGCGTATCTGTCGGGCTTTTTCGCCGATAAGTACGACGTGGATTCCGACTCCGCCAAGCAAAGGGCGGATCAGCGTATCAGAAACAGTATTATAAGCCTATTTCAAGGCACGGTTATGGGATACGCCACATCCGTGCCGGAAAGCACTAACCTGCGCTTTTCACATGGCAAGCTTTACTACGCGCTGCTGCCCGTATGGATGCTGAACACAAAATATAACAATAAGATCTATACGTTCGCCATGAACGGGCAGACCGGCAAATTCACAGGCGCTCTGCCCATGTCGTGGGGTAAATTCTTTTTATGGTTCTTCGGATTGTTCGTTGGCCTAGGCGCGATCGGCACGCTTATCGCTGTTATACTTTAAGGAGGCGGGTATGAGACGGTTTATTTTTACGCTCGTCGCCATATTATTTCTGACAAGCAGGGCGTACGCTTCCTATGATATTAACGAGCGGGTTTACGACGGCGCGGGGCTGCTTAGCGCCGAGCAGATCGGTGAATTGAAAAGCGCGATAAATAATATAATCGACGAGTATAATTTCGACGTGGTTATTGTGACGGTAAACAGTCTGGACGGCAAAACCCCCGAAGCCTACGCGGACGACTATTTTGATTATAACGGCTTTGG
>JAISZF010000260.1 GCA_031269415.1 Clostridiales bacterium | reverse complement strand
GCTGTTTCGTTAAGTCGCTCGCCTTTAACAATATGCTCACCTCACTACGAGCATATTATATATCAAATCTTATATTTTGTCAATTATTGTATATTATTATCTAACTGTTGATTACACCCGCCGCCGCGGCGATATCCGCTAAATACGCGGTGGCGTCTTCCGCGAAGCTATTACCTATTGCCAGAATTTTTGTCATAAATTCAACCATTCCTCAACAATATCAATTTTTTATGACATTCCGCGGCTTGCCCGCCAAGAAGGCTAAAAGGTTTTCCACAATACTATCAAAGAGTTTAACCTGCGCTTCCGGAGTAGCCCATGCGACATGCGGCGTGATATAGCAATTTTTAGCCGATAGCAGTGGATTATCGTCCATAGGAGGCTCGTCCGTAAGCACATCAAGGCCCGCCGCCGCTAATCCGCCATTATTCAGCGCGCTGGCGAGATCTCTTTCATTTATCAAATGCCCGCGGGATGTATTTATTAGTATAGCGCTTTTTTTCATCTTAGATATACTTGTCATGTTAATAATATGTCTGGTTTTATCCGTAACTGGGCAGTGAAGAGAAACTATGTCAGATTCCGATAACAACGTTTCTAAGCTCGTGTAATGGAATTCCGAGTTTTCCCATTCCGCGCGCTTGATCTGATCGCAGGCTAAAATCCTCATGCCTAGAGCCATAGCTATTACGGCTGTCTGCCTGCCGATAGCGCCACAGCCTATGATACCCATTGTTTTATCGCGAAATTCCATCCGGGTCGGTTCCCAAGATGAACCGCTGTTTTTAATACCGAGCCAATCGCCTGCCCGCACAGCATCCGTCTGTCGACCAATATTCAGGCATATTTCCATCAACAACCCAATAGCAAACTGCGATACAGTATAAGCCGCATAGTTTGGGACGTTCGATACTACCACTCCATATTCGTTGGCGGCCTCAATGTCTATCATATTATATCCTGTCGACGTGACTCCAATATATTTGAGATTCCGGCATTTTTCAAATACCCGCCGCGTTATCGGGCTTGGCGTATTCAGCACTATATCAGCGTCACCAATTCGCGCCACAACATGTTCTGGCGCTGTATGCGCGTAGAAGGCGCATTCCCCTAGACTGGTTATTCTGCCTACGTCTATACCCCTCGTGGCTTGCATCCAATACCCGTTCAAAGCTACTATTTTGATAAATATCTATCCTTTCATCGTTGCGCCCTATGCCGGATTTTGTACTCTGTAGGCGTAACACCATAATATCCCTTGAATACCTTAAAAAAATGTTTGCTGTTGACAAATCCGGTACGCTCCGCGACATCCGACAGATGTATGGCATTATCTTCGGACAGGTAGCGCGCTGCTGCTCTCATGCGGAGATCGACCAAGAATTTCGAATAGGACTTCTTCGTTTCCTTGCTAAAGATATTGCTCAAATATGAAGTGGATACCCCTATGGCGTCGGCTACCATTGTTAGGCTGATGGGTTTATGAAAATTATTCACAATATACTCCACAGCGGACTTTACCGTCCTGGCATTGCCGCTGATACCGTCATCGTTTTGATGGATAAGCCTGTTGACAGCTTTATTCAGCAGATACGCGGGAACCTCGTTTTCGGTTTCCCACTCTGGCGCTGTAAAAATTTTGTCAATCTCGTCATCCATGACTACATTATTGTGATACAGTATGATATTTTTGAACAGAATCACACGATCCGTTGGTGTAAGCAAATCAAAGCAGGCACTGATGTCCCTGAATATGTCTTTGTACAAAACGCGCGTCGCTAACTCCCTTTCTGTGATCTCTCCTTCAGCGGCGCTTGAGGTCTGTTGCGAAAAATAGACGAAGGCTTTGGAGAGCTGTTCACAGGCGTGAAGCGTTGCGTTTTTCACCGCGACTCCGGCGTACAATGTTAATTCATCCCGCTGGCCTCTGTACTCGTCACTGTAATGTATTATTGGCTTTATCCCCCGCAGTAAAGCCAAGCTCTCGCACGTGATTGCCGTTTGATTCAAATTATCTATTTCGCGTTCCCACGCGGCGGTAATACTCAGCGGTCCCCAATTCGGCTGCCAGATATCCGTAAGGCGCTTATAAAAACGCGATACGGCACTGCCGGAGTCCTTTTGAGTTATATGGCTGAATAAGGTTATTGCGTTATGATCACTGTCATTGAAGGTATATCCTGAAAACTCCGTCTTGGAAATTGCGGATATTTGCCTGAGGGCGAAAACTTCGGTGTCATTTGTGTTTTGTATCGCCTCGCGCGGAAGTTTTACGTCTATATATAACACAGTTCCGTTCGGGTGCGCGATATGCGTCGCGGACATGCGTTCCTGATAAAACGCGGCGTCTTCTCTATTGCCCATAACGCGGGATTTAAAAAACAAACTGGTTAATAAGTCGGATGTTTGTCCTGCCTGTTCCTGATTAAGTAGCATTCTTTGTTTGTCTTTTCTCGATTTTACTATTAGATTTTCCGCGCAGGCTAGCACTTTTTCAAGATCCTTATTTACTATGGGCTTCAGGAGATAGTCTTTAACATTATATCGCATAGCTTCACACGCAAAGTTGAATTCATCGTAACCGCTTAGTATGACAACAAGTGTGTCCGCGAACCGTTCGTTTATTATCATACAGAGTTCCAGCCCCGTCATAACGGGCATCTTAATATCAGTTATAACAAGATCAACCCTGGTTGTCTCCAAAAACGCCAAGGCTTCATGCCCGTCCGCCGCCGTTCCGAGTACTTCGCAATTCTTATTCAGCTTGGGGATTATCTTCTTTAGAAAATTCCGAGTGATACTCTCATCGTCCACTACCAGCACACCTATCATCTCATCCACCCCGCAACATGGTCTTTTGCCGGTAACGGCACATATACTCTTGTGCCAGTATTCAGACCGCTTTGCACAGTTATCCTATACTCGTCACCAAAGTGTGTTCGCAATCTTGTGTTTAGATTAACCAACCCCAGCCCTTTAAGGCTTGAGAGTTCGTTCTCTATTTCCATGGATTCATCACCGTTCTTCGATAAGCGTTCCTGAAGCCGGGCTAAAGCGGCGGCGGGTATCCCGGCACCGTCGTCTTCAATACAGATACACGCAGGATCATTTTCCATGATACTGTAAATATTAATGTTTAGCTTAACGGAACCCTCCCTGTGTGCGTGGTTCACTGAATTCTCAACTATTGGCTGCAAAATGAGAGCTGGCACAACCATTTCAAGCAGATCTGACGCGATTTCTATGCTGTAGCTTATATGATCCTCATACCTCACCCGCTGAATGGCAAGATAGGCGTCCAATAAGTCCACCTCTTTCTTGAGCGGTATATCTTTGTCAATATATGCTATACCTCTCAGCAGCAGGCTCAACCTGTTAATACTTTCCACGGCCGCCTCTGGCTCTTGCTGCTGCACCTGAATACTAATCATATTTAGCGTATTGTAAATAAAGTGAGGCTTTATCTGGCTGTAAAGAAGCCTAAGCTGCATCTCCCTGTGCAGGATGTTCGCTTTATTGATACTGTTATTTAACGCTATATTCCTCTCGTGGCTTTGCGAGAGCGAATCCAGCATCTCGTTTAGCACATTGCCCATATATCCTATTTCGTTACGAATATTTCCTTTATAGCGGGACGAAAATCTTCCGTCAGCGACTTCTTTCATTATATCTACTATTTGATAAAACGGGCGTAGAAAATGGGATATAACGCTGTATAGCCCAATTGAAATGAACGCGATGCAAATAAGTGAAATAGCGATTATGGCGTTAACAACCCCGGCAATTTGTTCGTTAACTGTGGTAAGAGAGGAAACATATATAAGCCGCCAGCCAAAATGTTTCATAGGGGCACTGTGTATAATAAAATCGCCATGCAAGTTATTTTCTTTTATCTGGCCGCTTCGCAGATACCCTTCCTCAACTTCACTCAAACGCTCGGAGGGCAGATTAGTAAAAATCACCGAATTGTCTTCAGCCATAAGCATTACCCCGCCTGTTTCATCTAATGTGGCGGTTTGACACATCTCATTAATGGCGCGAAAATTCGCGTCTACCTTTACCACACCGCATACAGTCCGCGAACCGTCCAGATTGTGTAAAGTGTTTACCACTGAGAATGTCTGCGGGGATTGTGAGTAATAAAAATCGTCGAGGCTGGGCAGAACGACAAATGCCTTGTCAAGTTCCATAGCCTTTTTGTACCAGTCCGACACAATCTGTTCTTTATAGCTGGGTACCAGAGTTACATACTGGTCGGATACATAACTGTCGTCGGCAACCAAGTAAACCCTCTGAATATCTTTTCGCGGAAAAATCATAGTGGCATTCAAAAAATTATCTATTGCCCGGCGCTTGGCCAGTTTATCCTGAAGCGTCGAAGGAGTCGGAGTTTGCAGTAAATCCATGATCTCTTTGCTGTAATAAGGCGTTAAAGTCATCCTATAGATTTCGTCTATATAAATATCCAAGTTAGTCGACATCTGTGAGAGCATGCCCATGCCCATATTCCGGGCTGAATCCGCGTAAACCCGCACATAGCGCGTATACAGGCTAAAAGCCACCGAAATAACGGCTACCGCACTGATTGAAATACTTATGAATGTTAATTTCAGCCTGACATTCATTAAATCAACGCCTCGGTATGAAAACCTTTAATTCAAGCGGGCTTCCCAGCGAGTCGGCAGAAAGCGCAGGGAAGCCCATAAACTAACTATCTATGATTATTTTGCTCTGTGCTTCTTAATAATATCCTGCAAAGCCGCCAGCAATACGGTTTTATCTTCGGCTATGGTTATAGGAGCGCCAGTTCCCGCGCGTTTAATACCTCTTTTATCGGCAAGGGAAAGTAGCCATTCTTTTTTCTCGGTAACCAACGGATGATCAAACTGCCCAATTACACCAACCGCTTGCGATAAGTCGCCAGGGCCTAGTTGCAAATAGTCGATGCCTGGTACATCCAGGATTGCCTCAGCGTTTTCCAATCCCTCTTTATCCTCGATCATTATAGATAGCATAACCTCATCGGCTATTTCCTTAATGTATTCGCTGTGAGGCATAGCCCCGAACCGCTGCGCGCGCCCGCCGGTACAAAACCCGCGGCGCCCGTCGGGAGCGTATTTTATTATATCAACTAGTTCTTTAGTCTCCAATGCGGTATGTACGTGGGGAATTGTGAAACCCACCATTCCAAAGTCCAGTAAAGGCAGGATCTGATCCTTCTGCGCAATGCGCGCGCATGTTGCCATACCGGCGGAATCAGCGGCACGGATAATATTCTGTACAGTTTCTGGATTAAACAAATTATGCTCCATGTCGATCCAAATAAAATCGAATCCCGCCACAGCCGCCAATTCTACCATAAACGGCGACGGTACCGCAAGCCCCATCCCTACAGGCGTATTACCCTCCGATACCATTTGTTTGATGTTCCGACGTACCCTTCTGTCGATTGCCCCATAGTGACAGTAAGCATTCATAGCAATCCTCCTCATATTATTATCCTTTTACCGCGCCTTCAGCAAGCCCTTTTATGAAATATTTCTGCAGACTCAGAAATACTATAATAATCGGCAATGCGCCCATAAAAGCGGCGGCGGCCACCAAGTTCCATTCTGTGGTAAATTCCCTGTAAAACGTGGCCATAGCGAGCGGTATTGTATATACACTCCTTCGTTGCAGGAAAAATACCGCCTGATTATAGTTGTTCCAAAAGCCGATGCAACTGGTAATGATAACCGTGCTGTTTATCGGCTTCATAAGCAGGAACGTAATTCGCCAAAATGCGGAGAACGGAGTACATCCGTCAATGATAGCCGCATGTTCTATATCAGGACTCATAGCCTGGACAAATGACGTGTACAAAAATATACAAAATGGCAGACGGTTCGCGCTTAACAGCAGAATCATAGACCATAGCTTATTGATGCCATTGATGTCTCGCATGATTACATACAGCGGAATTGTGTTTATAATCCCTGGAACCATCATACAGCAAAGGAACATGGTAAATATTGCTTTATGGAATTTATTCGGGAAGCGAGCAATGGCATAACCAGCGCTTGCACCTAAAATCACAACTACGACAAGTCCGCATACAGTAATGATTACGGAGTTAGCTATAGCTGAGGCCATGCCCCCGCTGTTCCACGCCGTGATAATGTTGTCGAATGTAAAATCCGGCAGGGAAAACACTCCTGCGGACAACGGACGGGATTTATCATTGAAAGCCACAAACATAAGCACATAAAACGGCAGCAACGCTATAAGACAGATGAATAACATTAAGATATATCGCGCCGACATAGAAATATGATCTTTCCAGGTCTTTTTCATGCTGACATCCCCCCCGAACTAAATTTCAACGGATTTCTTGTTCAACGCACTGAACACAAACAGGGTGGGAATCATTATGATAACCAGCAGGATGAGCGCGATAGCCGTAGCGTAGCCTGTATGTGAGCCGTAGCTGAGCCTGTAAATAAGCATAGACACAGATTCGGTGGCATAGCCAGGCCCGCCTTCCGTCAGCGCCACTATACTGTCATAAACCGCCAATGAGTTTATCAGGTTCGTTATAACATTTATTTTAATGGCGGGGATAAGCAGCGGCATTGTGATGTTAAACAGATTCTGCCAATAATTAGCGCCGTCTATGGTACTGGATTCAAACAGCTCCTGCGGGATAGACTGCATACCAGCTAAATAAATGATCATAACCGACCCGGCATGCTGCCATATGTTGATAATTATAACCACCCACATAGCTTCTTGAGGGTAACTCAGCCAACTGCGAAATAAATGCCCAACGCCTAGGAACGTCATAATATCTTTAAGCGCTCCGCCGTCCGTAAACAGGACTATTTTCCATATATAGCCGATTATCAGTGAGCTGACTATGGCCGGCAGATAAACAACAACCCGGGCTACATTTTTCCCAACGAGCTTTTGGTCAAGCAGCAACGCGTAGATAAAGCCGAGTATGTTCATGCCTATCGGTACAATAAAACCGTATTGAATGGAATGCTGTACAGCGGCAACGGCGCGTTTATCGGTAAAAAATCTTTGAAAGTTAGCCAGACCGATAAAGTTTTTGGAAGGTGAAAAACCATCCCAGTCTGTCAGACTCAAGCCGATACCCTGTGTCAGAGGATAAATAAAGAACATTACGAACAACAGCAAAGCCGGCACAGCCATCGCTTTATATAGATTGGACGATAACCACCTGAATATCCTGATAATGAATCACCCTCCCTTCACGCCGCTAATGTAAAATGTAATCAGAAGCAGGAATCCCAGAAATCCTGGAAAGTCTGAGGATAATCTTCCGGCTTCATAGTATCCACTATTATCTCCTGAACCTGCGCGCCCATAACGTCCAGTCCAAAGCCCGCTGGGGCAAAGGTCTGTATTACTTGGCAATATTCATTTTCGAATATATTGTTTATCCTATCCATAATTTCGGGCGATCCCCATTGGCTTTTAACTTTAGGGAAAGATGACGGGGCGCCGCGTTTATTGGACCACGCCATTAAGCGTTCATCGCTGAATATTTCCTTAACGATTGTCTTGATCTCTTCCTGATACGGGCTGATGGCGGAAACAGACAAGGCGCTGTCTTGTCCCTTGGAGCCGTATAAGACTTTATTATCCATTGCGGGAATCGGCTGAAACCCGATAAAATCATCAACTTCGGGGAACTGGTTGCGGACGCTGCCGTACCACCATGTACCATTAAACAGCATAGCCGTCTTTCCGGTAGCGAAAGCCTCGTTGGCTGTGGCCGCGTTGCCAGTTATGGCTATTTCGGGATCATACAGCTTTTCGTCCCTCATCTTGATGATGGTGTCCGCGTAAAGCTTGAGATAACCTGCGCTTACGAAACCAAGAGTTTCCGTATCATTGAAAGAAGCGGCTTTTTGTATTTCCAGCAGGCCAACGTCACGCATGCGTAACCCCAGCGGGAGATACATTACTTGATGGCCCAAATTACCGCTCTGGAAATACACGGGTATAACGTCAGGCATATTATCACG
>JAISZF010000145.1 GCA_031269415.1 Clostridiales bacterium | reverse complement strand
CCCGCCCTCTTCCGTCCAACAGGATGGAAGGCGGCCAAAATGTCACTCAATCTCCGACCGAGCGGGCCTCTGGCTATGAGGTCTATTATCGCAACGCCACGAAATCGGAGCAGTTTAACGCCGCTATCAATGACCCCGGCTTGAAGAATAACACAGACGAGGCTCTAAACGCGCAATACACACTCAACCTGGACAGCGGCAGCCTGTATGTGTTCCGCGTTCAGCCGTACCACAACCACACTGTAACCAACACGGACGGTACCAGCTCTATTCGCCGCGCCCCGATGGACACCAGCCTCGCGGAGTCGCTGTCTTTATACCTCACGGATATTAAACTGATGGCGAAAGGCTCCGGACATTACATGACAGTTACGTGGGACGTCCCCACCCTAGACGGCAGGGAGATTTTCACAGGCTATCGGTTCTACCATTCGCCCGGCGGATCCCAGGTCTCACAGATACCTATGACCCCGTATGTGGAAGTGTCCGCTAATTCACCGGATCTAACCCGCACGCGCGACGGCAAACTCCAATACACATTCTACGATGAAACCCTTCAGATTGGGAAACTGTACGCCGTAAAGGTTGAACCGCTGTTTAACGGCCGTTTAGCCCGCGAGTTACAGACGGTCAGTATAGCAAACAGGGAATACGGCCTGTCTTATCGAAACATGAGAGAACGTGAATATCGGGTCAATGACGCCTATATCAACCCGGCATTGCGCGTTCAGGCCGAGGGGCAGGATCATGTTCGGATATATTGGGACAGCCTCAAAGCCTCCATACAGAATGTAGAGCGAGTGGAGTTATACAGCAGTCTGTCGGAAGACATGAGCAACAATCAGCTTATCGGCGTTCTGTCAGGCGACAGCGCCGCCGACGTTAACTTCTGGCTCACGGCAAGACCGGATACCATAACTTACTATCGGATACTCATCATTTATACGGACAGCTCAAGCAATGAGGTACCCGTTTGGTCCGAAATCGCCTGGTTCGATCCGGCGTATAATGATTTTTCCCCATATAAGCCTTCTATCCTGTCCGTAACGGATAACACGATGCGGCCGTTTTATATGACTGTTCAGTGGCAGGCGTTCATCAGGCCGCCGTACAACCAAACGGAGCAAGGGAATACCGACCCGATTTATGAGAACCAGTATATCGACAGGAATATGATATATGATATCTATGTGACGGACGATATCAGAAATTTCGATAACCCGCTATTTAACGATAAGATTATCGCCACGCTGCCCGCCGAAAAACTCAGCCTCACTCCGTTTACCGACGGCAAAGTCACGCTCCCGTCGTTTACCACGGCGGTCACGGAATACTATTCGCAGTCAGACTCCGGTGAAATCACCCGTCAGCCGCTGATAGACAATACCGTTTATTATGTTAAGATCATCGCCACGCGCAACCCTGGCGGCCAGGTATCCAAACCGGCGGCTGCTTCACATTTCATAAGAGCGGTGGGTAATGTGGACACAAATCCGCTGATGATGACCAAGCCTCCGCTGCGGGTAAAAACCGATGAACTCGGCGTCGAGCAGGTGACAAACAATACAATTACCATACAATGGGATACCGAATATTTTGAGGCTTACAATAACGATGATAAATCGTGGTATACGACGATCGGTGTCGGAGACGGAGGACAATTGCTCTTTGGATCGGAAACCGAGAATATATCTGATCCGTCCAAAACAATATACCTGAACGACCCCAAGTATCTGATACCCAATTCCGACGGAGAGGCGTTGATAAAAGGCGATCTGCGCGACAGGGGCGGCGATCCGGAAGAAGTCGCCGCTCTGCCCGTCCGCTTTATGGACATAAAGGAGAGCCAGTATGAGATCCATACGGCCAGGTATGACTATATTCAAACGCAGGGCGGATACGAAGCCTATCTGAAGGCACTTCAGACGTTGGAAGGTGAAAAGAACTGGACCTCGATAGCTCCGGAGGGCGACCCTGTACATCCTGAATTCACGGTTACGAGCGAAGACGCGCCTACGAAAGGCGAACTCAGTTCCAATACGGCTTACGTGGTTTATTTCCGCCCGTATGTGATACAGAACGGGAAGAAGAACGCGTACTTCCCGAGCTATGTAATAGCGACCACCAGGGATGTACAACCGCCGCTGGATATTACGCCAACCGTGCCTATCCTGGAAAACGCCGGCCGGACAGATACCTCAATAACCGTGCGCTGGCTGTATACGCCTGAATTGATATATGAGCTGAGTTATTCCGAAAAACCGGTGGACTATCCTGATAATGGGGTAAACGTCCCATGGGACGCTATCAGGCAGACCGGGAAGATAACCTACGAAAACGGCAAAGCTTATTTGAATTATACCGTTACGAATCTGTTTCCGAATACAGCGCACCATTTTTGGATACGCTCCGCCGCCAATAACACGTTGGGCGTCGCTTATTCCGCATGGTCCAACCCTATCTCCATAAGAACGGAGGATATTTTACCGCCCAGACCGCCGCAGGGTTTAAGCCCGGCTGATCACGAACATGTTAATTACTATAATAAAGCCAACGGCCAAACGTATCTGCCTGTCGGCGAAACCTACCTGATTCTGGAATGGATGCGCAATCAGTTGGATATATCGCCGCTGGACGAAAATGGGAATATCGCCGCTCCAGAGATCCCGGCTCCCACGGATAACACAGCCTTTCTGTTCGCGCCGGAAGTGTCGGATATGTTCATGACCATGTTCAGCGGACTAACCCCTAATAAGCTGTATTATTCCCACGCCAAAACCATCCTTACGATTACAAGGGGCGAAGGCGGCGTTATAGAGCGGCAATACTCCTACACCATACAAATGGCGGACAACCCGGATTTTTTGGACGCATACGAGATAACATCCCCAACACCGGCGGATATGGCCGAATTGGACCCGCATTACGCCCTCCGGCGCGAATCGGAGTGGTCTAAAACCATCCATCTGTATACGGCCCGTTCGGATTCGGAATATGACGGAAAAGTGAATCCGGAGATGTATCCCCTGCCTGACCGTGACTATGAGATCATCTACGACGATTACACGCAAACGCTGACCTTCCGTTTCCGCACGGATAAAAGGGATAAAAACGGCGATTACGACAACCATGTGGATCAGCGTTTTATTTCGCGATTAATCGAAAAAAAGACCTATCTGTATGAGGCGGATCTGACTAGGTATTTTTATCTGCCCGTGAAACACCGCGTATTGGATATGCCGTACAGTATCTTCGAGGCGTTTGAGGAACGCCTGATCTCACTTAAAGTAACGGCGGACAATCTGTCCGTCACATTCCCGCCGGGTTCCCTGCGGGAGGAAAAGCTGAAAGCCCTGCACGATTTCGGCATGGACTCGCGCGTGCTTGTCAGCGTGACGGAGAACGACGGGGAAACTCCGTCTCCGCAATATTACGACAGCTACGCCTCTAGGCCTCAGCGTCTGGAGATACGAGTCAAATCACCCGCGAGGGAGATAAGGATTAATAGGACCGCTTTACCGTTAAATATCGAGCTGCGTCTGTCGCACCCGCTATATAAATACCCATCACATGTCGGCGCGTATGTGGCTCATATGGATACGGCGGGTTGGGAGCCGCGCGAGGCGAAGCCGAACATCGAACAGAACGCGTTATCATTTGACGCCTACGAAACCGCCGCGTACGCCGCGATATCCTCCGGCGCGCCCGCGGTCGCCCCGAACCATCCGTATGGAACCTCCGATCAGGCGGTGCGGAACGCCATGCTCTATGTTACCTCAAAATTGCGTTTTACCGACATGAATGTGCTGATCCCTAACGCCGCGGTCAGTTCGGGGCAGTTTAACCAACTGGTCAACGCCATTGCGAACAATAAGCTTGACACCGCGTTAAACGCGCCTATCAGCGCTTCAGACACCGACGCGCTGAAGAAGGCCGGTCTGTTTACCGAGAAAAGCCCCGTAATCCGTCAGGACGCCATAGCGGCTCTGGTACGCCTGTATGAACTCAGGACAGGCGTGCCGGTAACCGCCTATAAAGATATGTTTCAAACGCCGTTTACGGATATTATGTACGCCGCGGACGAATACAAAACCCCGCTGCTGAAGGCGGCGCGGTTGGGTATGCTCAGCGCGTCCAACGAATGGAACTTGGTACACGCGAACGATTCGCCGCTGTATATCTCGTACCGGGCCAACCCCACAGGCTATCTGACAATGGGGGATATGTTCAAAATGGCGGAGATTGTGCTGCGCGCGCCGGATTCGCGGGAAGGTCTTTTTCAGAGCGGGGATTGAATATCACAATGATATCTGATATAGTTGCGATAACCGAACGCTCATTTGAGAGGTGAATCGCATGGAAACCGTTACCGAACGGTATTTAAAATGGGGGGATGAAATCGTCGGTGAAATCAGCGGAGCAGGAGAAGTTTTTTTCAGCGTGCCGGAATTGATAGATGGCTGTCCGCGACAGAACCCGGCTTACAGTCCCGGTCACTATTCAGGGGACTGAACAAACGCCGCGCGTTTGCTCAGTCCCCTGTTTCAAACCGCTCATTCCCAAACATCCAGCGGGCGGCCTTTGGCGTAGAATTCTCCGTCATATTCTCCGATTTCCCGAACGACACGGCAAGGTACGCCATATAGGAAAAATATTGAAATAACAGCTATTTGACTTATAATAGATATAAAACTACAGAAAGGCATGATCCAAAAATGAACGAAAGATTCTCACATCGCATGGGCGAAAGCGCGATGCGTTTTGTGCGCCGCGACGGTTCGCCGCTGGCAAACAGCGCGGTGCGTGTAAAACAGGTACGGCATCAATTTTTGTTCGGCTGCGGCGGCTTCGACGCCGTGGAACTAAGCAGGGCGCCCGACGGCTCGCCTACGCGGCCTGAACGGCTCGCGTTTCTGGAGGACAGGCTTTCAAAAGTGTTCGCGCTGAACAACTACGCTACGCTGCCGTTCTACTGGGGCCGTTATGAACCTGAGGAAGGGCGGACGGACGAAAACCGGCTGCGGCGGGCGGCGCGCTGGTTCAAGGATCGCGGCGTCAAAGTCAAGGGGCATCCGCTCTGCTGGCATACGGTATGCGCGGACTGGCTCATGAACTATGATAACCAAACGGTGTTGAAAAAAATACGCGCGCGTATTGACCGCGAGGTCTCCGGATTCGTCGGCGACATTGACATATGGGACGTGATAAACGAAGTAGTTATCATGCCGGTATTTGACAAGTACGACAACGCCGTCACAAGGGTATGTAAGACGCTTGGCCGCGTGGGTATGATAAAGGAAGTGTTCGCCGCGGCGAGGGATGCGAACCCATCGGCGACGCTGCTTCTGAATGATTTCAACGTGTCCCCGGAATATGAGATACTTATAGACGGCTGCCTGCAGGCGGGGGTTACTATTGACGCGATCGGGATTCAATCGCATCAGCATCAGGGTTATTGGGGTCGGGAAAAGACTGAGGAAGTGCTGGAGCGGTTCTCGCGCTTCGGTCTGCCCATCCATTTTACGGAAAACACAATTATTTCCGGCGATCTCATGCCCAGCTGCATAGAGGATTTAAACGACTGGCAGGTGGACGCGTGGCCGACCACTCCGGACGGCGAGGCGCGTCAGGCGCGGGA
>JAISZF010000225.1 GCA_031269415.1 Clostridiales bacterium | reverse complement strand
ATGGATTATAGCCGGTTTTGAAATCCATTGGACGAAAATCAGCATTCAGTGTCTGCGTTGGTACGTCTGTTTCGCGATTTCAACGAAGTGCTGAGCTAAAGGCATAAGTCATTTTATATTTTGTGGATACACGTGTTGTCAAGTAAGACCCTGCTCCATTATAGTATGTTAATATTTACATATTACGAGTTTTTGTTTATACTATAAACATTAGCCGGACGAGAGCGGGGATATTATTCCGGTCTCCGCCTGCGGGGAGGGCATATGTGCGAGTTATAGCGGGATCAGCCAGGGGACGATCGCTGTTTGCCCCAATCGGCGCGGATATACGGCCGACGACCGATAGGATGAAAGAAAATCTCTTTAACGTTCTTGCCGGTTGTGTAGCCGGAGCTCGTTTCTTGGATATTTTCAGCGGCACGGGCGCTATCGGCATTGAGGCGTTAAGCCGCGGCGCTGAATCCGCCGTGTTTGTGGATGTCTCCAGCACGTTCCTGATTAAAAAAAATCTGGATCGCGCCGGATTCACCGGACGCGCGACGGTTCTGAAGCGGGATTTTTCATCGGCCCTGCGGGAATTAAATGAAAAACACATGGAATTTGATATAATATTTATGGATCCGCCGTACGGCAAGGGTTATGTTCCGCCGGCCACAAAGCTGATAAGCGAATTGCGCCTACTCAATCCGCAAGGCGTATTAGCGGCGGAAATGGCCCCCGGCGAAGCTCCGCCGCTGATAAACGACATGGCTTTATACAAAGCTAAGCGATATAGCACATCCGTGTTTTTCTTTTATCAGACTATCAAGGGAGACCTGAATTATGACAGCGATTTTCCCCGGCACGTTTGATCCTATCACAAACGGTCATTTGGATATTATACACAGATTCAAGCGGCTTTGGCCGGAAGATAAGCTGATTATAGCCATTGCCGAAGGCGAAAACGCCGGGAAAAAACCTATCTTCACAACCGAGGAACGCTTAGATCAGGCGCGGGCTTTAACCGCCGGCGTACGCGGCGTCGAGGCAAAGGCATTTGCGGGCTTGTTAGTTGAGTTTGCGCGAAAGGCGGGCGCGAGGTGTATTATCAGAGGGTTGCGCAATGGAACGGATTTTGACTATGAAATGGAAATGGCGCTTATTAACAGGGAGCTCGCCCCGGAAATAGAAACCATTTTTATTCCGGCGGCGCTGGAGCATATGATTATCAGCTCGTCCGCCGTCCGGCAGATAGCCGGTGCGGGAGGGAACGCGGATTGGATGCTTCCGGAACAGATACGCGCGGAGCTGCGTAAAAAATCAGCTAAACAATAAAGGGGGATAAAAATGGAAGCGTTTCTGGACTATGTGGATATGCTGGAGGATCTTTTGGATACCAGCAAGACGATTATGCCATTCTCCAACAAAATCTCAGTGGATAAGGCGCAGATATTCGATATTATACGAGACATACGCCTGAATGTGCCGAACGAAATAAGGCAGGCCCAGAGGATAATCGAGGAGCACGACAAGATCATCAACGAGGCGAAGATAAAGGCGAACGCGCTTATAAAAGAAGCCGAGGGCAACGCCAAGATGCTTACCAATAATCATGAGATACTGCGCCGCGCGACCGAACAGGCTTCCGAAGTAATAGAGGAAACCAAGAAGAACGCGCGGGATATGCGGCTGAACGCGATGGACTACGCGGATGAAATCCTGGCGAAGACAGAGCGGATTATCCAGGAGGCGATGACAAATATAGAGCAGCAGCACCAGATGGTAAACGAGTATTTTACCCAAACCACTGATATATTGTATTCAAACCGCCAGGAATTGCGGGGCGGAAAGAATTGAGAACGGGACGTTTATAAAACGGGCGGCATTCAACCGCCCGTTTTTATATGTCATATACGGATACCCTCGGATAGATCCGAGCGAAATCTTCCCTTTCGCACAGCAGAGTGCCTTCGCGTTCTATCGAGCCGGACGCCGTGGTAACCGCGTACCGCAATATCTCGTCCAGTGTTTTGCCCGCCGCGATCGCCGCGCAGATACCCGCGACCATGGAATCGCCGGCGCCCTGCAATCCTCTCACCTTGAGCGGCAGCGGCGGCGCGAAACACGCGCGTTCCGCGTCTGCGGCGACAGCGCCGTCGCCCCCCATAGACACGCAGATCATCTTTATCCCTTCACGCGCGATTATTTCACCGCATAGAGAAACAATCCGCTCATTGCTGTCCAGCTTTACGCCATACGCGGTTTCCAGCTCAAACAGATTGGGCTTTATTATATCCGGCTTGGCTTTCAGCCCGTTAATAAGCCTCGGACCCTCGGCGTCCAGTATAATCTTTACGCCGGGGTTTTTTTTTCGCGCGGAAGCGATAAGCTCGGCGTAACATTCCTCATCCAAGCCTTTCGGCGCGCTGCCGCTGAACGTAATAATATCCGCTTGGCCGCCGTACTCGGCGGCTTTTGCTTTTAGCGCCTCAAACCTTTCACTCGAAACAAAATCGCCCGGCTCGTTTATTTCCGTCATAACGCCTGTGTCCCGCTCAAACAGCTTTATATTAACCCTTATCGCGCCGGGGCATAGAATAAAGTCGTCTTTGATCCCGTAGCGGTTAACTGTCTGTACAAGTTCCGCCGCGTCGCGTTCAAAATTGAACCCCAAACACACCGACGGCTCCCCTAACCCGGCCAACGCCACGCTTACATTAATGCCCTTTCCGCATAAATCCTGGCGGCTCTCCAATACCCTGTTCATACCGCCGCGGGCGAACCGCTCTATAACTTGTGTTTTGTCGCGGCAGGGATTTAACGTTACGGTCGCTATCATAATACACCGCCTCTTTTAAGCTTATTCATTGCGTTATCCTCCGCTCGCCGCGGTCATCGCTTGCCGCTCTCTTGACAACGGCGTACAGTTCCGGCGAAAGCGGCCAC
>JAISZF010000142.1 GCA_031269415.1 Clostridiales bacterium | reverse complement strand
TCTACTGGTATCCGATTCGTCTCTCCGTAGCGCCTCTGGACGAGTGCGAAGAAACGTATCATGCTTTGTACAAGGTGCTCAACGGCGAAGCGACTGCGGAGGATTACAACGATCCCAATAGCGCATTGAAGCTCTTGTACAATGACTGCTTGACTCTTGACAATGGCATTAAGGACTACCAGAAGGGTTCAAATACCCTTTCCATCGCAAACTTCAATATTGACGATCCGAATTTCCCCCGTCTATACTCAATCTTTGCCGGTTGCCGTCCATCCGCGCTAAACAGACCGGACAAGAGTGTGTACAGCGTCAGTTACAGTCAAACCGAACTAATGGAAACCCGATGGGCTAACTTGGAGACCGCCGAGTTGGAAATGTCCCTGAAAATTATTACCGGCAAAGAGGATATCTCCGCATTCGACGCCTTTGTGGAAAAATGGAACGCTGAAGGTGGCGCTGATATCACCGCGGAGGTGCAGGCTATTGCTGATGCCTCCTAACAGGAGTAAATAGCACATTAAGCAAGAGGTCAGCAGCCGTTCGGTCGATTTATACCGCAACGGCTGCTAGCCTGTATAAGGAGGGAAACTAATGCAAAAAAAAAGGCTATTACCTGTTCAAGCCCATTACACTTTTATGATTATTCCCGGACTCTTGTGGATAATATTCTTTAACATGGTTCCTTTGGGCGGTCTTATCATGGCGTTTCAGAATTTCAACCCTGGGCTTGGTCTTTGGAAGTCGCGCTGGGTTGGTCTTGATAATTTTGAGTACCTGTTTTCTCTGGGCGACGCCCGCCGGGTCATTGTAAACACCATTATCATTGCTTGCTGGAAAGTGGTTCTGAACCTTTTGATTCCGCTGATTTTTGCTTTGCTGCTTAACGAGGTGCGAAACTTACGTTATAAGAAGTTCGTCCAAACGGTAGTGTATCTCCCACATTTTCTATCTTGGGTTATCCTGTCCAGTGTAGTCCTAAATATTTTTGGGCGAACTGGTATCATTAACCAAATTACCGGACTGTTTGGCGCCGACCCTCTTATTTGGTTCAGTGAGGCGAATTGGTTCCGCCAACTGGTGGTGGGTACAGATGTCTGGAAGGAATGTGGATTTAACGCCGTTATCTTTCTGGCGGCGTTGACTGGAATCAACCCCAACCTGTACGAGGCCGCGGCCATCGACGGCTGCAGCAAGTTCAAGTCGGTGTTTTACGTTACCATTCCCGGCATTGCGGGCACGATTGTCCTTTTGGGTGTGCTGGGGCTAAGCAACGTGCTGAATGCTGGTTTCGACCAAGTGTTCAACCTCTATAATCCTATGGTTTACACCACCGGAGACATTTTGGATACATGGGTGTACCGTATCGGCCTTGTAAACCTACAATTTTCACTGGCAACAACAGCCGGACTCTTTAAATCAGTTATTAGCTTTTTTATGATTGTACTATCCTATTGGGGTGCTTATAAGTTCGCCGATTACCGGATATTTTAGGGGGAATACGAATGATTGAGAGTAAAGCAATCGGCACAAAAATATTCAAAATTTTCCTGTATATCATTCTCGGCGCTTTAGCGATCAGCTGCATCTATCCTATCTGGTACGCGTTCTGCCTCTCCACCTCCTCTAAGACGGCGGCAAACTCGGGTATGGTCAATTTATACCCCGTGGACTTTACGCTGCGCTCCTACAAGGAGATTATGGGTGATTTGAAATTTTTAAACTCATTTTGGATATCTATCCAACGTTCGGTGATCGGCACCGTTGTGTCTTTGCTTATCATGATTCTGATGGGATATCCGTTGTCTAAGACAAAACGGGAATTCAAACCGCGGAATGTGCTTATGTGGTTGGTTATCTTTTGCATGGTATTCAACAGCGGCGCTATACCATGGTATATCACCATGGTCAACTATGGCCTCCTTGACAGCATGATAGGGCTTGTTCTTTGCGGAGGTCTACCAGTGTTCAACCTCATCCTCATTATGAATTTCTTCAGGAATCTCCCGCGTGATCTGGAAGAAGCCGCAGTGGTGGACGGTGCTGGACCTTGGCGTATCTTATTCGGCATCGTCGTGCCTTGCTCGGTACCTGTACTGGCTACCATTGTGCTGTTTACCAGCGTAGGTTATTGGAACGAGTTCTTTCAAGGGCTTGTGTTGTCCAGCAGTGATAAAAATTATCCGTTGCAGACGTACATTAAACAGATGGTCGTTAATGTTCAAACTGCCGGCTTAACAACCGATCAATTGAAGATCATGAACGAACTCAGCAACAAATCGCTAGACTCCGCTAAAGTGTTTATCGCTATGATCCCCATGTTGGTGGTCTATCCGTTTTTGCAGAAATACTTTGTGTCCGGTATTATGCTTGGCGCGGTAAAAGAATAAAAAAACATATATGGAAAGGATTTGCTGATTTATGCTTATACAGGATGGAACACGGCTTATTCGCCGCTATGACGAGGAAATCCTCTGCATTGAGCCTTGGGGCGAGAATAGTTTCCGAGTTCGTGCCTCTCATCAGGCCGACATCCTCCCCAACGAGGATTTTGCCCTGCTATCGGAGAAGAAAGAGACCTACGCTCAAATCACCATAAACGGCGATCGAGCTGCCATCGTCAACGGGAAGATCCGCTGCGAAATGCTACCTTCGGGCAAGCTGCGCTTCTACAACCAAAAAGATGAACTCCTGCTGGAGGAATTTGACCGAAACCGTTTCCGCGCCATTGACGAGGGTTTCAACAGCGCGCTGGAAATCTGTCCCCGCACTTTCACTCCCATTCTGGGTACCGACAACTACAAGCTGTGCGTGCGTTTCGAAGCCGCCGAGCAGAAACTTTTCGGCATGGGCCAGTACCAGCAGCCCGATCTGGAACTCAGCGGCTGCATCATTGAGCTTGCTCAACGGAACTCCCAAGCCAGCGTGCCCTTTCTTCTCTCCAGTTTAGGTTACGGCTTTTTGTGGAACAATCCGGCCATTGGCCATGTGACATTCGGCAAAAACCTCACCGAATGGCATGCGGAATCCACTAAGCAGATGGATTACTGGATTACCGCCGGAGATACTCCTGCCGAAATCGAGGAGACCTATGCCGACACCGTGGGTAAGGTTCCCATGATGCCTGACTTCGGTACCGGATTCTGGCAGTGCAAGCTCCGTTACCAGACCCAGGACGAGTTGATGAACATCGCCCGAGAGTATAAGCGGCGAGAACTCTCCATCTCAGTCATCGTTATCGATTACTTCCACTGGCCCCATCAAGGGGATTGGTGCTTCGATCCCGAATACTGGCCCGACCCTGTCGCTATGGTCAAGGAGCTTAAGGAAATGGGCATTGAGCTTATGATCTCTGTGTGGCCCACCGTCCAAGAGGACAGCGTCAATTATGAGGAGATGCGGGAACTGGGTTATCTGACCCGCTCCGAGAACGGCAAGCGAATGAACCATCTGGGCCACACCTGCTTTGTGGACATGACAAATCCCGAGGCTAGAAACTACGTGTGGAACAAGCTTAAAGAGAATTACTACCGCTGCGGCATCAAGGTGTTCTGGCTGGACGAGGCCGAGCCGGAGTATACGTTCTACGAGTATAGCCAATATCGTTATCAGCGGGGAGCTGATTTAGAGATAGGAAACATGTACCCCCGCAGCTATGCCCAGATGGCTTTTGACGGCATGGAAGCCGAGGGACAGAAAAACATCCTCAATCTACTCCGTTGCGCTTGGGCAGGCTCTCAACGGTACGGTGCACTGGTCTGGTCTGGCGATATTGATTCCAGTTTCCGATCTCTCCGCAGCCAATTTGCGGCGGGGCTGAACATGGGAATTGCCGGCATTCCCTGGTGGACTACAGATATTGGCGGTTTTCACGGTGGCCATATTGACGATCCCGCGTTCAAGGAGTGCCTCATCCGCTGGTTCCAGTTCGGAGCATTCTGTCCTGTGTTCCGCCTCCACGGCGATCGGGAGCCCCATCAGAAGCCTCTGGGTCTCACCGGCGGCGGATACACTCCCAGTGGAGCAGACAATGAGGTCTGGACCTACGGCGAGGAAGCGTACGAAATTTTTAAAAAATATATGCTCCTCCGTGAGAAAATGCGCCCCTACATAACAAAGACTATGGTCCAGGCTCACGAGAAGGGCACACCCGTCATGCGTACAGTGTTCTACAATTTCCCGAATGATAAAAAAGCTTGGGAGATTTGTGACCAGTTCTGTCTGGGCGACGACATTCTGGTGGCCCCCATCCTCTATGAAGATCAACGCTCCCGCCAGGTCTACTTGCCTGAAGGCTGTGCATGGCGAGACCTCAATAGCGGCAAGACGTACGATGGTGGGCAGATCGTTTATTGTGAAGCCCCTATGAAAAATATTCCGGTATTTATCCGAAACGGCTGTCTTCCGGAGGTTTCGTTTACCAAGTAAACCATTGGAAATACAAAACAGAGCGCCCATAACATTTCGAAATGTAGCATACTGGAGCTCAAGGTAAAATGAAAACAGTAGAAGCTCCGTTTTGCAAACGTTGCCTGCTCGGCGAAACGGATATGCAGGAGCAGCTTCAGGGTATCCGGGAGCTAATTGGGCTACTGCCAGAGGAACAAAAAACACCTCCTGCTCTGTATATTGCGAGGTTGAAGACCTGTAGGCAGTGTAATCATTTAGTGGCTGGAACCTGTGCCCGCTGCGGCTGCTTTGTGGAGCTACGCGCCGCCAAGCAGGCGTTGTTCTGCCTGGACAGCGCGCCAAAATGGTAGTATCAGAAAAATATGTACAGTAGTGGCAAACGAATATTCTTGGACTGTGAGAAACGGGGCGGGGTAGGACACGGCTAACTGACAAGATCAAACCGTGTCCCCTCTTGTAGATTTATTATTGCAGAGGAGAAGACAAATGGGATTTTTTGAACAGGTTGGCAACAGATTAGTCGGTAAACTCCATAATGAAACTATTTGGATTATACCGTGGGGTAAAGATTCCCTTCGTGTGATTACTTCTATGATGAGTGACCCGCAAATGAATGATTGGGCTTTGCTCCCACAAAGTGACACCGATTATAGTCTTAAAATTGAGGATATGAAAGCTTCCATAACTGTCAGAAAAATCACTGCAGTTGCGGAAGTATGCGGCTGGAATAAACGGATAGATATAAAATTTTACAACGATAAGGGCGAGCTGTTACTGGCTGAAAAGGAATTTCAGGGAGCAGTAAACAGGCGTGGGCGTTTTTTTAAACCGACTATCGGAGGCGATTATAGGCTTACAGTAACTTTTGAAGGCGATCAACAGGAAAAATTATTTGGAATGGGGCAATATCAAGAAGAGATACTGAATATCAATGGATCTTCTTTCGAGTTGGCGCATAGAAATTCTCAAGCAAGTGTACCATTTGTCCTTTCAAACAAGGGGTATGGTTTTTTATGGCATAATCCAGCCATCGGTAAAGCAACTTTTACAAAGAATGGAATGGAATGGATCTCAGAAAGTACGAAACAGGTAGATTATTGGATTACTGTTGGTGATAGTCCAGCGGAAATTGGAAAAAACTATTCAGCAGCGACAGGCAGAGCTCCGGAAATGCCCGAATATGGTTTGGGATATTGGCAGTGCAAGCTCAGATATTGGAATCAGGAACAATTGTTAGAGACAGCGAGGGAATACAAAAAAAGAGGAATCCCGGTCGATGTTATTGTCTGCGATTTTTTCCATTGGCCGCATATGGGTGACTTCCGGTTTGATGAAGAGTTTTTTCCTGACCCCAAATCAATGGTAGACGAGTTGAGGGAGATGGGAATGGAACTTATGGTGTCTATTTGGACACAGGTAGGTTTTGACAGTGAAAATTATCAGGAAATGAATGAAAAAGGGCTTCTAATCAAAGCCGAAACGGGTCTCCAAACTGCTGCATACTTTTTTAACACAAATGCGACATTTCTGGATGCAACAAATCCAGAAGCACGCAAATACGTTTGGGAAAAATGCAAAAAGAATTACTATAAACATGGAATAAAAGTTTTTTGGCTAGATGAAGCGGAGCCGGATCTGGGCACATACGATTTTGAAAATTATCGATTTTATAGTGGTACACAGCTTCAAACAGGAAATATATACCCGCAAATGTTTTCACGGCTTTTTTATGATGGCATGAAATCCGAAAATCAGGAAACCGTAATGAATCTCGTAAGGTGTGCATGGGCAGGAAGCCAGCGTTATGGTGCGTTAGTTTGGTCAGGAGATATACACAGTGATTTTGCAACGTTTAAACGGCAAATATGCGCTGGGCTGTCAATGGGTATCGCCGGAATCCCCTGGTGGACTACGGATATCGGTGGCTTTTCCGGAGGAGATCCGAAAGACCCCGCTTTTCAGGAACTTCTAGTAAGATGGTTTCAGTGGGGAGCTTTTTGCCCTGTTATGAGAATGCATGGGGACAGGCTACCGTCAGCAGAAGTCATTCGGAAGGACGGAAGCAACGCGTTGGATACGGGCGGGGATAATGAGGTTTGGGATTATGGTGATGAAAATTACGAGATAATGGTGAAATATATTAACCTGCGTGAGAAGATGCGGGATTACACAAGGAAAACTGCAAAAGAAGCCAGTGATACCGGTGCACCGATGATGAGGACAATGTTCTTTGAGTTTCCGGATGAAGAAATATGCTGGGAGCTTCAGGATCAATATATGTTTGGTTCAGACATATTAGTTGCACCAGTAACAGAGGCTGGCGCGTCATCAAGAAAAGTCTATCTTCCCAAAGCCACAGAATGGACTGATATGAGAAACGGCAAGGAATATGAAGGCGGTCAGGAGATTATTGTGGAAGCACCAATTGAATATATGCCGGTATTTTTCAAGAACCATTCTCATCCTGAATTGGTCGGAATTGTCTAAGAACACTGAAACCTATTAATGGATTCGATCAAAGCCTTCCAGAACGCCCTTGATTTTATCACTGTATTTGTGTAATAATGTATCCATTGCAACCCCAACCGGTGAGCCAATCGGGGTAGAAAAAAACAAAGAAAGGAGGACGATACCAAAAAACCCGTAATATCGAAAGATAAGAGCGTAAAAATAAATTGATAAGCCGCGGAATAAGGAATATCCGCGGCAATCATACGCATCAGACGACAACCGCGCTGGTGAAAACCAAACCGGAGGCGATAGTCATGATGGGCGTGGATTAGTGCAAATGGACAGTGGACGTGTCGATTATATTTGACTCTGCCTATAAGCCGACAAATACCCCATAGCGTCTTCATCCCGCCCTGCGATCAGCAGGGCGGCGGCCAGCGACATACGGGTATCCGTATTGGAGATATCCATGATGGCGCTGTCCAGCCCGGCGGTTACGCAGGCCGACAGCATAGCCTTATTTATATACGCACGCTTAGGCAGTCCAAACGAAACATTAGAGAGCCCGCAGGTGATGTGTACATCCGGAAATTCCTCCCGAACGCGCCGTATTGCCTTAATCGTCTCAAAAGCGGAGCTGTGATCAGCGGCGGCGGCCATAAACAGCGCGTCGATAAAAATCCTTTCGTTCTCTATGCCCTCACTGTTCAATACGCCCATTAGTTCCCTAGCGCCCCGCACGCGTTCATCCGCGTCTTTTGGCATGCTTCTTCCGCTGATCGGCAAGGCGATTACAGACGCGTTATGTTTTTTTATCAAGGGAAGCATACCGTCCAGGCGTTTCTTCTCCAACGTAACGGAATTGATCAATAAGCGATCTATATGAACGCGCTCCAGCACATAAGCCACGGCGTCCGTATTGGCGGTATCCAGAGATATGCCGGTGTCCGCGGAATCCGCCGCCAGTTTCACCGCCCATAGCAGCTTCTCCGCTTCGTCAGGCAGCATTCCGGCGTTGATATCCAGATAACTCGCTCCGTATTTGGTCTGGCTGGCGGCTTCACTCTTTATAAACCCGGCGTCGCCTTCCTGAAACGCCTTTAATGTTCGCGGTATAGAACTGTTCAAATTTTCTCCAATTATAATCATATTTAAAGCCCCCGTATCCCTTTGATGATTTCACATACAATCTCCGCCTTATTGAGCGGCGTAATAATATAATACCCGTCAGGTAAGCCGGAAAGATCCGCAATTATTTTCATAGACACATCCACGGCCAAACGCAGGGCTTCGTCTTTCTGAGCATCCTCATATCGCCGAAGGATATCGTCCGGTATGGTAATGCCGGCGATCTCGTTGTTAATAAAACAAGCGTTGCGGTAACTCACCACGGGTATAATGCCCGCCAGTATCTTAGCCGATAAACCCTCCTTGGCGCGCTTCAGGTTTTCCATAGCGGTTTCCGTAAACACGGGCTGTGTTAAAAAGGCCGTTACCCCGTTTTTTTCTTTGCGTTCCGCTTTTGACAGCTCCGCGTCGAAATTCGGCGCGTTGACATTCAGCGCCGCGCTTATGGTAAGCGGGCGTTCCGCGAAAATGCCGCCGTTCAGATCCTTTATAAACGCCGCCAGGTTTATGGCGTTGAAATTAAAGACACTCTTTATCTCATCCCGGCTGCTGTTAGGAATCGGATCACCCGTGACCGCCAGCACTTGACCGACGCCTTCGGAGTACAATCCCATCAGGAGAGCCTTGGTCGCGTTAATGTTCCTGTCACGGCATGTCAGATGAGGCATGGCCTCGATACCAAATTCGCGGCGCAGTTTAACCGCCAGCATACTGCTGTCCAGTCTGGCCCGCCCCACAGGGCAATCGGCTATCGTCAAGAGATCCGCTCCCGCTTCACTCAGTTTGCGAGCGCGTTCCAGAAACGGGCCTATATTTCCATCTGTGGGAGAATCCAGTTCGACGGCTATAACGCCCTTTTTGCGCAGAATTGAATCATCCGCCTTAATATCGGGTTTCGCCGCCCGCGCGGAAGGTTTAGCCGTGTACGCTCTTCGATCCTCCGCTTCAGCCAGCAATTCAAACGTCTGTTTAATATGCTCCGGCGTTGTGCCGCAGCAACCGCCGATTATAGACGCCCCACGGTTCCGGATGTCTATCAGCTTCTGAGCGAAATAACTCGGCGACGCGTCAAACATTGTGCGGCCGACCCGTATGTCCGGGTAACCGGCGTTTGGCATTACGCAAAAGGGTTTGGCGGATAATTCAAGGCTCTCAATGATGTCCAGCAAATGCGCCGGGCCGCAGGCGCAGTTGAATCCATACGCGTCTATACACACGGACGACGACAGTTCTTCCGCCGCCGTTTTAGCGGAAACGCCGCTTCTGGTGTATCCGTCGGGCATTATCGAGCATTCCGCTATAATAAATGCCTCCGGCGACAGACGCTTAACGGCTTCCGCTATTTCGGCAAGGATATCGCTTTCGGAAAATGTCTCAAAAAGGAAGCGGCTTACGCCTTCGCTCAGAAATACAGCGACCATGGATTCATACGCGTTTATCATGCCGCGCCTGTCCGGCGGATCAATCGGACCCAGGCTGCCGTAAATATCGGCCTTATACCCCAGTGCCGCTTCCCTCGCTATTTTGCAGCCGGATCTTATAATCCCTTCCCGCTCCCCGCCGAAGGCGTATGCGTTGAAGGTATTCGTTTTTATAGAGTCCGCGCCGGCTTTCAGATATAACGCGTGCGTTTCCCTTACGTATTCCGGACGCGACAGGTTCATTAACTCGCAGTCCTGGATATCGATATTATATTTGGCGGAAAGGTATGTACCCATCGCCCCGTCGAATAATATGGTTTTCAGATCGCCCCTCCTCCCATGATGTGGATATATCACGTTCAATCTTTCATATTGTACACGATTTTCACTGTATTGACATTAATAATTTTTAGGAATATTTACGATTTTTCTTGCAAAGCGAATTTAACTGTAGTATACTTCCAATGTACTATTAAGGTAACGTCGTGTATAAGAGTGGGTGCTGACCCACTCTTATCTTTTTATCGGCGAAGACGACAAGGGTGATATTATGGCCGGAAAAAATATTGTAACGGAAGTTGACTCCCTTATCCGCCCGGTGGTAGACGGCGCCGGTTGTGAGCTGTATGACCTGGTGTTTGCCAAGGAAGGCGCCAACTGGTATCTGCGCGTGTTTATAGACAAGCCCGGCGGAGTAACCATAGACGACTGTGAAAGGGTAAGCAGGGCGGTCGAAAAAGAGCTGGACGCGAAAGACCCCATAGAGCAGTCATACATTCTCGAAGTCAGTTCCCCCGGGCTGGACAGACCGTTGAAAAAGGACGCCGATTTCGAGCGTTTCAAAGATTCTATGGTTGAGGTCAGGCTTTACAAACCGCGCGGCGGGCGAAAAGAGTTTACGGGCAGGCTGGCGGGCCTTCTGGACGGAAATGTGGTAATCATTGACGGTTCCGGGAACGAACTGCGCTTCCCCAAGCCGGATGTGGCCTTATGCAGGCTGGCGGTGGTATTTTGAAAGGCCGCAAGGAGGTAATCGGAAAAATGGATCAGGGCGCGGAGTTAATACAGGCATTGAAACAAATATCCAGAGAAAAGGGGATTGATGAGGACGTTATTTTCGAGGCGATTGAATCTTCGCTTGTAACCGCGTGTAAAAAAAATTTCGGAAACAACGCTAACAATAAAGTCATTATTGACCGCGAGACAGGCGGCGTACAAATCTTCGCGCAGAAAACCGTTGTGGAGGAAGTAAACGACCCCGGTTTGGAGATTACGGAGGAGGACGCGCGGAAGATCAATGTGCGCTACAGCTTGGGTGATATCGTGGATGTACCGGTCGCGCCGCGCAATTTCGGACGTATTTCCGCTCAAACCGCCAAACAGGTCGTTGTGCAGAAGTTCCGCGAAGCCGAGCGGGAGATTCTGTTCAACGAATATATCTCAAAGGAGCGGGAAGTCGTAACCGGCATTGTGCAGCGTAAAGATCGAAGGAATATTATCATAACGTTGGGTAAGATCGACGCTGTTCTGGCCCCGTCCGAACAAATTCCCAATGAGATGTACGAATTTCAGGATAGGCTTAAGGTATATGTACAGGAAGTCAAGCAAACCACTAAAGGACCTTTTATCAGCGTGTCGCGTACAAACCCGGAACTGGTTAAGCGGCTCTTCGAGCAGGAGGTGCCGGAGGTCTATGACGGTACGGTGGAAATACGCTCGATTGCCCGTGACGCGGGAAGCCGTACCAAAATAGCGGTGTACTCACGCAACGTTAACGTGGATCCGGTCGGCGCCTGCGTAGGGCAGAACGGCTATCGGGTTAACGTCATCGTTTCCGAGTTGAACGGAGAGAAGATTGACATAATCGAATGGAGCGACGTGCCGGAAAAATATATCGCCGCCGCCTTGAGCCCAAGCGAAGTGCTGTCGGTGGTGACCAACCCGGAAGATTATACCGCCAAAATAGTGGTTCCCGACAATAAACTCTCGCTGGCAATCGGCAAAGCCGGGCAAAACGCCAAGCTGGCCGCTAAGCTGACGGGCTGGCGTATAGATATCAAGAGCGAGTCACAGGCCAGGGATCTGGGTTTTGTGCCGGAGGAATCATTTGAGGCGTTCGGAGGATTATATGACTCCTTTGAGGGAGAGGCGGATTACGAATGATGAAGCCCCGGAAGCTCCCTTTGCGCAAATGCGCGGGCTGCGGTGAAATGAAGAACAAACGCGAGCTGATACGTGTAGTCAGAAGTCAGGAGGGGGAATTTTCCTTAGACCCGACCGGTAAGAAAGCCGGCAGAGGCGCATATATCTGCCCAAACGCGGAGTGCCTGCAAAAGGCTCAAAGGTTCAAAGGCTTGGAACGCTCGTTCAAGCAGGCCATCCCCGCGCCGGTTTATGAACAATTGAAGGCGGAATTAGATGGATAAACGGCTTTCTTCCATATTAAGCCTTTGTATGAAAGCCGGTATGCTGAAAACCGGAGATTTCGCTTCCGAGAGCGTCCTGAGATCCGGAGTGGCAAAACTGATCGTACTGGCTGAAAACGCGTCGGGCAATACAAAAAAAAAATTTATCAATAAAGCTTTTTATTATAAAATCCCGGTTTACATATATGGCTGTATAGATGATTTAAGCCATTCAACGGGCGTTGTAAACAGGGCGGTGTTTGCCGTTACGGACAGCGGGTTCGCGGCGAATATCGTAAAACAATTACGGGACGCAAATATTACGGAGGCGGGCGAATGGCGAAAATGCGAGTGCATGAAATAGCAAAGCAGCTTAATTTAACCAGTAAGAATATAATATCCAAATTACAGGAGTTGGGCGTTGAGGTAAAAAACCATATGAGCAATATAGAGGACACGGATTCGGCGAAATTATTGGAGTTTTATCAGCCCAAGCGGGACGAGCGGCGCGCCGAGGCGGCGAAGAACCAGGCCAGGGAAAAACCGCGCAGCCCGGACGCGCCGAAAACAGCCGATCAGCAGGATGATAAAGGCCTGCCGCGAACAGTGTCGGTTCCTCGTCAGGAGCAAAAGGACGGCGAGGGTAAACGCGAAGACCAGCGGCGCGACAGAGACGGTAACGCGCAGCGAAGGCAGAGAGACGGGCAGTCCGCGCAGACGGGCTTCCAGAGGCGCGGGGACAGAGAACAAGGCGGTCAGAGGGAGTCCGGAGGGCAGCAGGATCAACACGAAGCCGGAAGCCAGAGGGATCAGAACGCGCCAAGGCGCGACAGAGAATTTTCGCAAGGCCAGCGGCGTGAACGGGACGGACAGCGGCGCGACGGTCAGAGCGAGCGGCAGGGCGCACAGCGGCGCGACGGTCAGCAAGGCGGTCAGCGGCGTGACGGTTCCGGGCAGCGGCGCGAAGGCTCCGGGCAGCAAGGCGGTCAGCAGCGGCGCGAAGGTTCCGGTCAACAAGGCGGGCAGCGGCGCGGACAATACAGAGAAGGCGGATTTCGCCGGGATGGGGAACATAGAGATACTGATCGCCGTGAAGGCGAAGGCGTACGCCGCGAGGGCCAGCCCTCTTTATCATCCGAGCGGCAGAATTTCCGCCGCGATGGAGAGCGGAGGCCGCATAGAGAAAACAATGCCCAAGGAGAAGAGCAGCGGCGCGAAACTCCCGCCCAGGGTGAAACCGGACAGCGGCGTGAAGGCCAGGGACAGCGGGATGGTCAGCAGGGGTCTTCCCAGCGCAGAGACGGTCAGCAGGGCGGTTACCCACGCAGGGACGGCCAACAGGGCGCTTACCCGCGCAGAGACGGCCAGCAAGGCGGTTTCCAACGCAGGGACGGCCAGCAGGGCGGTTTTCAGCGCAGAGACGGCCAAGCGCCAACGGGCGGTTTTCAGCGCAGGGACGGCCAGTCGCCAACGGGCGGTTTTCAACGCAGAGACGGCCAGTCGGCTACGGGCGGGTTTCAACGCAGAGACGGCCAGTCGCAGACGGGAAGCTTTCAGCGTAAGGACGGCCAAACGAGCGGTTTTCAACGCAGAGACGGTCAAGCGGGCGGTTTCCCCAAGAAAGACGACGGCAGACCGGGTTTCCCACGCAGGGATTCCAAGCCGCCTTTTGGGAAAAAAGACGATAAAAAGGTTGTGGAACAGCCTTCGAAAGACGATAGGAAGCAGCTCTTCCAAAAGAGCGAACAGGCGCGGATAGAAAAAGCCAAAGGCAAGAAAGACGGGAACCAGAAGGAAAGCAAACAGTTTTTCCAAAAAAAGCCCGTGCCGCAAAAGAAATCAAAAGAAGTTAAGAAGCTTATTCCGAAAAAGATAGAGCCGGATATCAGTTTGATTAAGATCCCGCTCGTGCTTACGGTAAAGGAACTGGCCGAGGAACTGCGCCGCTCCGGGGCGGACGTCGTCAAATCGCTGATGAAGCTGGGTATAATGGCTACGGTGACGCAGGAGATCGATTTCGACACAGCCGTTAGAGTCGGCGAGGCGTTCAACGTCGTCGTTGAGGAAGCCGTGGAAGTAGATCCGTTCGAGCAGGCTTTCTCACAGTCAGGAGATTCTGAGGAAGAAAAAACGGAGCGTCCGCCGGTGGTCGTCGTTATGGGACATGTGGATCACGGCAAGACGTCCTTGTTGGACGCCATCCGCAGCACGCGCGTGACCGAGACCGAGGCGGGAGGCATTACGCAGCATATAGGCGCGTATACCGTCGCGATAAACGGCAAGCCGATTACATTTCTGGACACGCCGGGTCATGAGGCCTTTACGGCCATGCGTATGCGCGGCGCGCAGGTTACGGATATCGCCGTGCTGGTCGTGGCCGCGGACGACGGGGTTATGCCGCAGACCGTTGAGGCGATCAACCACGCCAAAGCCGCGGGCGTTGACATTTTAGTGGCTATCAATAAAATGGATAAGGCGGGGGCGAACCCCGACCGCGTAAAGCAGGAATTGACCGAGCACGGCATTCTGGTTGAGGACTGGGGCGGCGACACCATCTCGGTCAATGTTTCCGCGCTGCAGCGAACCAACATCGATCGCTTGCTGGAAATGATTATAATTGTGGCTGAAATGAAAGAGCTGAAGGCCAACCCCGACAAACCCGCGCGCGGCACGATCGTGGAAGCGCAATTGGATAAAGGGCGCGGCGCGGTGGCGACGGTGCTGGTGCAGGACGGCACGCTGAAAGTGGGCGACACCGTTGTGGCTGGTCCGTGTTTCGGCCGTATCCGTGCCATGATGGACGATAAGGGCAAAAAGATAAAGACGGCGGGGCCGTCCATACCCGCTGAGATTCTGGGCCTGGCGGACGTGCCAGCTGCCGGCGACGCGTTCTATGTGGCGCAGAATGAAAAACAGGCGCGCATGTTGGCCGAATCCGTCATAGCCAAGGGCAGGGTCAACATGATAAAAGCCATGCCTCAAAAGGTGTCCTTGGATGATCTCTTTAGCCAGATTCAGGCGGGAAGCGTTAAAGATTTGAACATCGTGTTAAAAGCGGATGTGCAGGGCTCCGTTGAGGCGCTGCGCACCAGTTTGGAGAAGCTATCCAACAGCGAGGTGCGCGTGCAGGTTATTCACGGCGGCGTGGGCGCGGTCACCGAATCGGACGTCATGCTGGCTTCCTCATCGAACGCGATCATCATAGGGTTCAATGTCAGGCCGGAAGCGAACGCCAAGGCAATGGCGGACTCCGAAAAGGTGGATTTACGGCTGTATCGTGTTATCTACAACGCCATCGAGGATATTACCGCCGCCATGAAGGGCATGCTGGATCCTGTATTCCAGGAAAAGGTTATCGGACACGCGGAGATCAGGCAGTTGTTTAAGGCGTCGGGCGTCGGCACTATCGGCGGTTCGTATGTCACGGACGGTAAGGTCACTCGCGGCTCGCAGGTCCGGGTAGTGCGCGACGGCAAGGTTGTTTACGACGGCACGCTGGAAACCCTACGGCGCTTTAAAGACGACGTGCGCGAGGTTAACTCGGGTTACGAGTGCGGGCTGCTGTTCTCCAAATTCAACGATATAAAAGAGGGCGACATCGCCGAGGCTTATATGATGGAGGAAATCCCAAGATGAAAAGCGACCGCATGATTCGGCAGAATAATGATTTTGCCAGGGAGATCGCTGAAATAATCCGTTCGGAATTGAAAGACCCGCGTGTCGGAAGTATTGTAAGTGTTCTGAAAGCGGATACCAGCGTCGACCTGAAATACTGTAAAGTATATGTCAGCATTCTAGGCGGCCCGGAAGAACAGAAAGAGACATTGGCCGGCCTGCGGAACGCCGCGGGTTTTATACGCAAACAGCTGGCGGAACGCGCCAATCCGAGGCGTACGCCCGAACTCAATTTCCTGTTCGACGACTCTGTGGAATACGGTTTTAAAATGGATAAGCTGATTGAAGATGTTATTAAACGTGACACGAACGGGGATATGGATGATAATGAATAACGACGCCGTTCTGGACGAAGTAAGACGCGTACTGCTTGAAAACGACGATTTTGTGATAACCGCGCATGTCAACCCGGACAGCGACGCGGTCGGGTCATGTCTGGCCATGGGTTTATCGCTGAAAAAGCTGGGGACGCGCGTAAATGTTGTTTTAGATAAGTTCCATGACAAGAATTCAATTATACCGGGTCAGGAACTCATTTGGCGGGACGAGGCCGCCGCGCCTGCGGTTTCAGTGTTCATGGCGCTGGACTGCGCCACCCCTGAAAGGGTTTTCGATCCGTTTGGACTCATGAAACTCGCGCCCGTCACGGTATGTATAGACCATCATATCAGTCACGATCCGTTCGCCGGGCATGTGTATCTGGATTCATGCGCTTCCTCGACGTGTGAATTGATATACCGTCTTGTGTCGCCGATGATTGAGCTGGATTCCGATATCGGTTCGGCGCTTTACGCCGGGCTGCTGACGGATACGGGCGGGTTCCGGCATAGCTGCGCCGGTCCGGAAACAATGCGTATCGCTTCCGAACTGATTAAGCTTAACATCCCGTTTACCGATATATACAATGAACTGTTAGAGCGGCACAGTCTGGCGGAAACACATGTTATGCGCGCCGCGCTGAAGAATTTGGATCTGCCGCGAAACGGCCGCGCCGCTTTCTCGTTCATCTCATCGGAAGAAATGGCTGATATCGGCGCGGAGGCTACGGATACAGACGGGATATCAGAATATCTGCTGAATATACGGGGCGTGGAGGTATCCGCATTCTTATACGAGAGGTTCAAAGGTGAGGTAAAGGCCAGTATGCGCTCATTAACAGCAAATGTCAGTGAAATGGCCAAGGCATTCGGCGGAGGCGGGCACAAGCACGCCGCGGGCTGTACCATACGCGCGCCGCTGACCGAAGCGTACGCCGAAATGTCACGCGCGGTTCTAAGCGCCATAGAAACAGCGTGAGCGGGCAGTCGGATAACCGCCTGTCAGGCGTTTTGAATATTTACAAGGAAAAGGGATATACATCATCAGACGTTGTATCCGTGGTACGCAAGATCTTGGGCCGCGTTAAGGCCGGGCATACCGGCACGCTGGATCCGGACGCCGAGGGCGTTTTGCCCGTATGCGTCGGCAAGGCCACAAAGATTGCAGATTACATCGGCGGCGGCAAGAGTTACCGCGCCGGATTAAGACTGGGCGTCACCACGGATACGGACGATCTGACGGGGAAAATTCTGACTGAAAACCATGTCGTCACTGATTTAATCACGCTGAAAAACGCCGCAAGTCAATTTTTGGGCGAAACCTTCCAAATTCCGCCCATGTATTCCGCGATCAAAGTAGGCGGCAAAAAACTTTACGAGCTGGCGCGAGCCGGCAAAACAGCGGATCGCGCGCCGCGTAAGGTAAGTATTTCACGCATCGATATCGTTGAATACAACCCCGAAACCTTTACCGCGGTAATGGATGTCGATTGCTCCAAGGGTACATATATCCGCTCATTATGCGCGGATATTGGCCGGGCGCTGGGCCGCGGCGGATGCATGAGCAGCCTGATCCGTACGCGTTCAGGGCCTTTTCGCCTATCGGCAAGCGTCACCCTGGATCAGTTAAGGGAATACGCGGCGGAGAACCGTGTTAATGAAATTCTGACTCCCATCGAAACCGTTTTACCTTATAAAACAATTGAAGCGCCGTTGTATTTGGAAAAATCCGTTATAAACGGGAACCCCATCCGTGTCAGCGTCTGCGAAAACGGGTCTGGCGCGAGTGAAGACGATCTGATATTTCTTACGCTGGGCGGAAATACGGCGGGCGTTTATCAACGCGCCGGCGAATTTTTCAAGCCGCGCGTAATGCTGACTGGTGAATGAATATATGAGGATTATTTCCGATAAAACGTTTAATCTAAATCAACCCCACGCCATGACCATCGGTAAGTTTGACGGTATGCACCTGGGGCATATGGCCTTGTTTAAAAAGGCCATTGAGTACGCGAAGTCGCTGGGTGTATTCTCAATGGTGTTTACGTTCCACCCTAATCCCGCCGCCATATTATCCGGCAAGCCGTTTGAGCCGCTGCTCAGCGAGGAACAGAAGGCGGATATCCTGTCCGGCTTAGGCATAGATATTTTACTGAATTATCCGTTCGACAAGGCGTTCGCGGCTGTATCCCCGGACGCGTTCATACGTATTATATTCGATGAGCTGCGATGCCGGGCGCTGATTGTTGGCGAAAACTTCCGTTTCGGCAGCGGCGGAAACGGCGAGACCGCAATGCTGCGAAGCGCCGGAAAAGAATACGGCGCCCTTGTGGAAATCGTAAAAAATATAGAGTTAGACGGCGAGCCGGTAAGCTCATCACGCATACGCGAAGCCCTCGCGAATAATGACGCCGCGCTCGCGGAACGCCTGCTGGGCAGGCGTATAAAGGAGAAATAATGAACATTCGCAGACTGGATCCGTCCGAACAGGAGGATATGAAAAGAATTCGCTGCATAGCCTTCAACGCGCGTAAGGATTTCACTAAGCCTGACGACGACCCTAACCTGCCCGCGGACTGGACATGGGGATATTTTGAAAACGGGCGGCTGGTATCAGATATTACCGCGATACCGTATAAGACGCGATTCGATGGTCATACCGTTTCTATGTGCGGCATCAGCGGAGTGTCTTCTCTCCCGGAATCTCGGCACGGCGGAAAGATATTCGCCTTATTGCGGACAATACTGGAAAACGAGTACGAAATCGGTACGGAGTTCAGCAATCTCGCCCCGTTCTCGCACTCATTCTATCGGCGGATGGGTTATGAACTCTGCAACTGCCGTCAATCCATCACCACCAAGGTGCGTAATTTTGACAAACTGCCCGCGCGCGGCTCGTTTACCCAGCATTTCCCCGGCGATCCGACGGACGAGCTGAACGCCGTATTCAACGAGTACATCAAAAACCTCAACCACGCCATACTTCGCGACAGCTCGCCGGAGCGGATGTGGTGGAAGAAATTCACGCGCAACGACCCCTATAACACAGGCGTGTGTACCTACATCTGGCGCGACGAAAGCGGAGCGGCCAGGGGCTACATACAGATAAAACAGGGTGAGAAGCAGTGGAGGAATAATGAGTTAACCATTAACGAGCTGGCTTTCGTGGATTCTCAGGCGTTGTACGGCACGCTTGCGTTTGTTTCATTGCTGCAAGGTTCGGACATCACTTGGCAGGCCCCCACGTATATACAATTCTCTGATATTATACCGGACAATTGGGAGTTTTCAACGTCGATTATACCTCGTGACATGACGCGGATAGTACATGTGGAAAGGGCACTCGAATCAACGCGGAAGCCGGAAGGTCACGGCGTTTATCGGATTGAGGTTAACGATCCGCGATTGCCCGGGAACAACGGCGTATTTCAGGTTGAGTACGCCGACGGTAAATCGGAAGTAACGCGAGTGGACGCGCCCGCGGACTTGACAGCCGACATTCCCGCGTTAAGCCAGTTGGTCATGGGATTCCGTACACTGGACAGCGCGCTGCTGACGCGCGGGGATTTAATATTGCGTGGAAACGCGGAGACGCTCCGAAAGGTATTTACAATACGGCCTTCGCATTTGACTGAAGAATTTTAATGATGGAGGGATTTGATGGCCGAGCCTAGAATCAAGGACGCTTTGAATGTGAAGGGCGTTAAACAGACCATGATCGGCGGTCAGGCCGTCATGGAGGGCGTAATGATGCGCGGCAGGCGTATGTACGCGATGGCTGTGCGCAAGCCCGATCAAACCATAGAATTGGTAAGAAAGACAATGACGCCCATTGGGGATAAATATCCTGTTTTGAAATGGCCCGTGGTGCGCGGGGTCGTGTCGTTCCTGGAATCGCTGGTGACAGGTATGCGCATCATTACGCAGTCAGCCGAGATTGCCGGTCTGGAAGACACGGATGAAGAACCGTCCGCTTTTGAAAAAAAACTTGAAAAGATATTTGGCGACAAGATGAATAACGTGATTATGTACGGAGTGGTCGTGATCGCCATAGGCCTCGCCGTGGGCCTGTTCATGCTGCTGCCTGTATGGCTGGGGCATTTCTTCACGCCTCTTCTGGGTGAAAATACCTGGGCGCTGGGTATTGTGGAGGGTCTGCTGCGTATTGCCATATTTCTGGCGTATGTTTATCTGGTTTCGCTGTCTAAGGATATTAAGCGCGTATATCAGTATCACGGGGCGGAACACAAGACTATAAATTGCTTTGAGCATCAGAGTGAGCTGACCGTTGAAAACGTGCGGAATCATTCCCGGCTGCATAAGCGCTGCGGCACCAGTTTTCTGCTAATCGTCATGGTCATGGCTATGCTGGTGTTTATGTTCGTGCGGACGGACGTGGTTATTTTGCGGCTTCTTTCGCGCGTTATCTTAGTGCCGCTGATAGCGGGGCTGTCGTATGAAATCATTAAATGGGCGGGCCGCAATGACAACGCGTTCGTAAACGCGATCAGTTACCCCGGCTTATGCCTGCAAAGGATCACCACCGCCGAACCCGACGACGGCATGATTGAAACAGCTATAACCGCGATGAACGCCGTATTGGAGAGCGAGCCGAAATCTTGCTGAAAGGCTTGTTGAATTGGGCGCGCGGGCGTATTGATTATCTGGACGCGATCCTTATAATGGCTTTTGTCACAAATCGAACCAAAATTAATATTATGACCGCGGGGGACGACGAAACGCTTACCGAGGTTGAATCCGCCCGTTTCAGGGTGTATGTCGAACAAAGAGCCGCTCATAAACCGTTGGCTTATATAGCAGGCGTCCGCGAATTTATGGGGCTGGATTTTGAGGTGAACGAGCATACTCTTATCCCGAGGCCGGATACAGAAACCGTAGTCGAGGCGGCGTTAAATATTATTAAACAAACCGGCGTTAAGAGAATTCTTGAGATCGGCGCGGGAAGCGGATGTATATCGGTGTCGCTGGCAGCGATATGCCTCGACGATCTGGACATAACATCGACGGACATCGACGTCGCGGCTTTAGAAACCGCGAAGAGGAACGCTGACAGGTACAGCGTTTCAGTCAGGTTTATACAGTCGGATCTATTCAGCAATGTAGATCCGGGCATGTTTGATATGATAATCTCCAATCCCCCCTATATACCAAGCGATGAAATAGATCTTCTGGCCGGATCGGTCGCGAATTATGAGCCGCGCCTGGCTCTCGACGGCGGCGCGGACGGATTGAATTTCTATAGGGCTGTAACCGAAATGGCTTCCAATTATATTGTTTATGAAATCGGATACAATCAGGCGGAAGACGTAAGAACTATATTGCTGCGAAACGGTTTTACGGATGTTAAAGTAATAAAGGATCTGGCGGGACATAATAGGGTTATTACCGCTCACAAGTGAAAAGCAAGGTGATGTTATGTTTGAACGTGTACAAGAACTGGACGACAAGTACAATCTGCTGTCCGCAAAGATAAGCGATCCGGAAATAATCGGCGATCAGGGCGCATGGCGTTCTTATATGAAGGAACACAGCGATCTTTCCCCTATTGTGGAAAAGTACCGGGAATATAAAAAAGCGGAAAGGGATCTGGCGGACGCCAAGGAGATGCTGGATCAGTCCAACGACGAGGAATTTAGGCAGTTAGCCAAGGAAGAGATCCGCGCGCTTCAGGAACAGATTGAGTATTCGGCGGAAGAGTTGAAATTACTGCTGCTTCCCAAGGACCCCCACGACGAAAAAAACGTCATAGTTGAAATCCGCGGAGGCGCGGGGGGCGACGAGGCGGCTCTGTTCGCCGGCGATCTCTTTCGTATGTATACACGGTACGCTGAACGCCGACGCTGGAAAATCGAATTATTGAGCGTGAACGAGAGCGATATCGGAGGATTTAAGGAAGTTGTTTTTATGATCCAGGGTAAATCCGTCTACTCTCGCCTGAAGTATGAAAGCGGCGTTCACCGCGTACAGCGTATTCCCGTGACGGAATCGGGCGGGCGTGTACACACCTCCACAGTCACTGTGGCGGTATTGCCGGAGGCGGAGGAAGTGGACGTGGAACTGGACATGAACGACGTGCGTATAGACGTGTTCCGCTCGTCCGGCAACGGCGGGCAGAGCGTCAATACAACGGACAGCGCGGTCCGCGTTACGCACGCGCCGACCGGCATCGTTATCTCGTGTCAGGATGAAAAGTCGCAGCTCAAGAATAAAGATAAGGCTTTGAAGATATTGCGCGCCAAGCTGTACGACATAGAACAGGAAAAGCAGCGTTCACGGATATCAGCGGAGCGCCGCGGCCAAGTGGGTACAGGCGACCGCAGCGAACGTATCCGCACCTATAATTTTCCGCAGAGCCGGCTGACGGATCACAGGGTCGATCTGACGCTGCATAAACTGGATATGGTGCTGGACGGGGATTTGGATGAGATCATGGATACCCTCATAACCAACGCGCAGGCGGAGAAGTTGGGGGCGTGAACGCGAAAAGGCGGCGTATGGGGAATCCTGTACGCCGCCTTTACTCAGCAATAATTTTTATTTCCTGATCATCACATAAAAGATGGGAATAGTCATAAAAATCATCCAGCTCGGATGCCAAAAGCCGAATAAGAACCCTAATAGCAAGTAGATCATTGTTACTATAATCGGAAAGGCCGGACTCAGACGCCGCAAAAGCCTCATGACGGATTCCGTGTCGTGTTCATGTATATATGGCGCGGAAACGCTCCTCGGCGCGGCGTAGTTTGTCAGGCCCGTACGCGGCGTGATCGCCGCGCGCGGTTGATACGCGGGGCCATTTTCCCCTTCCGCCGCCAGCAATGAATCAATGGATACCCCGTACAGTTTTGACAGCTCTATCAGAGCGTCCGCATCAGGCGTGGCTTCAGCCTTTTCCCAGCTCAACACGGCCTGGCTGCTTATTCCCAGGCGTTCAGCCAGTTCTTCTCGTGTATAGTTGAATTGCTTTCTCAATCTAACCAACCTGTTTGCCGCTTCAATATTCACGCGTCCACTTCCCCCCTTATTATCTGATGCATATTATATCACTTCACTGCCCTCTTGTAAATAAACGTCAAAATATATTATAATTCTACCAAGGAGGCGTTCGGATGAAGCTGAAAAAAGTCAGATATAAGGAAATGATTGCGGTTATGATCGCGGCGCTGATGGTATACGCCGGAGCGCTTATATATACTTCCCGGGATAGCGATACGGGCATAAAGAGTCTTCAAGCACATTTGTCCCAAATCGAAGCGGCTTCCGATATGAAAGACTTTGAAGATATCCAGGTAATCGTTACGGAAGCGCAAGATAGTTATCTGTTTTTTGGGTTCAGCATCGTGCGGGACATACGCGACTCCGCCATAAACGTGATTTACTTCGATCTCCCCGCTCCCCTCATTCCAAAAGACACGGCGGTCGACCCCTATTCCGCGCAAAACTCCGCGCTGGCGCGATACGCCGAAAAACTCTTTACTTTGGCGGGATACACCGACCCGGCAGGCTCGACGATGTCCGTCGTCAGCCTAAACGCCTATATCACATCCGTCTCGCCGGATCCAGACAGCCCGGAAAATGGTAAGGATGCAGGGCTGTACACTATGGAGGATCTGCAAAGCATGTTTCCGGACATCAGCCTTGAAAGGCTTCTGCAAGCCGCGGCGCTCAATCCTGAACCGGTGTACCACAGCTGCGCCGAGGAAACGCTCAGAGCGTGCGCGGAGCTTTATTGTCTGGAAAATCTGCGGGATCTGAAAGCCTACGCCGCTTTTCAACTGATAAACGGTTCTGTCGGCGCGCTGGACAGCGACTTCCGGAACGCGCGCTTGGAGTTTGAGTCGAAATTATACCAGTGAGTAGCCTGATTCTATTTCTATTTGTCTGCTTTGCGGCACTCGCGATTGCGAGTGTATATTTTTTTCAGTAAATACTTGCCTGTTTTACCAGCGTTTGTTATAATCTACAACTAACTGGCCGAAATCAGTAGAATGAGGTATTATTCAAGTGAAAAAATACATTGAACGCAAAGCGTACTTAGATCAACTTGCCGTCTGGCGGGAGGAGGAAATAATAAAGGTCGTCACCGGGGTTCGCAGATGCGGAAAATCCACGCTGTTTGAACTGTATATCGAACGCTTGAAAGCTGACGGCGTGGCCGATGAGCAAATAATCTTCGTTAATTTGGAGGATGAGGACTTTTCGGAACTATTGGATTACAAAAAGCTTCATGAGTATGTGAAGGTTCGGATGTTGAAAGATAAATGGACATATGTGTTCATTGATGAAATTCAAAACTGCAAAGAATATGAAAGGGCTGTATCGAGCCTTTATCTCAAAAAGAACCTAGATATTTATATAACAGGGTCAAACGCTCATATGCTTTCAGGTGAGCTTGCGACAAAGCTCACAGCGCGTTATATCGAGATTGATATGCTTACCTTTTCTTTCGCGGAATACAGCGAAGCGGTCACGATATCCGACAAACGTGAGCGCTTTTATCAATATATGAACATGGGCGCGTTTCCTTTCTCTACCCGGTTCGCGGACAATTCACTCGCTCATAGCCAATATTTAGAAGGGATTTTTAATACGGCGCTTGTCAAAGACGTTATGGCGCGCGAAGGTCTGAACGATATTACGCTGGTGAAATCAATAGCGAGCTTTTTGGCGAGCAATATAGGAAGCCCCGTGTCCGCCAAGAAGATTGCCGACACGCTGACATCCAACGGCCGACCTACCGGATCCGCCACAGTCGATCATTATTTGTCGGCGCTTACAGACGCGTATCTCTTTTACAAGGTAAACCGTTACGACATTAAAGGGAAAATACACCTGAAATCCGAAGGCAAGTATTACTGCTGCGATACAGGACTGCGGAACATGATACTCGGAACAACAAACAGAGATATCGGGCATCAGATAGAAAACATAGTTTACCTGGAACTTCTGAGACGCGGATATACAATCAACATCGGCAAGTCTGGACGCGGTACGGAAGTGGACTTTGTCGCGTCGCGCGATAAAAAGACAGAGTATTATCAAGTTTCGGCGTCCGTATTGGACGAAAACACATTGAAACGGGAACTTGAGCCGCTGGGTCAAATCAAGGACAATTATCCTAAATTTCTGATTACGCTTGATGATTTCATGAGTGACCACGACGGTATACAGCAAGTTAATCTGATCGATTGGTTGAGTGGAATATAGATCTTTCGTTCATCTTGACTAGCGTTGATTTAAATGTACACTCGTGAGCAGTTTAACTCCGAGCAAAGCCGCCGATATGTGGAGGACGCGTTCGGCGGATCGTTGCCGGGGTTTATCGCCTCATTCTTTGGCGGAAGGAAACTCACGCCGGAACAAGCGGCGGAGCTGCGCCGGATTGCCGGCGGCGACTCCGTTTTACAGCGCCAACCCGCTTCAAATATGGATCTTTGCGGGATCGGTAATTTGGATTGTCGGCGCTTTCGTCATGATGGCTTACGGTGTTATCTCGTATTTCACTCTCAAACGTAAAATGCGCGGGGCGGCGCTATGTCCTTCTTCACGAACGTACTCACCTGCGGCGGCGCGACCATATCATCAAATTCGTGTCTTATTTTATTTTGTGCGTCCATTATTTTAACCCTCTGGCATGGGCTGCGTTTATACTCATGGGCGCGGATATGGAAATGTCCTGCGATGAGAAGGTATTGAAAGAAATGGGCGGCGAAGCGAAAAGAGGATACTCGCTGGCGCTTCTGTCTTTGTAATCGGGGAGACAATATATATGGTGTATCGTTTCCGCGGTTGATTTACACAAAGCGGCGATTTGACGCATGTTTTCACGCTTTGAATGAACGTCAAACGTCAACATCGGTTTCGATACACCACCTGATTATCGCTCAATCCTCCAACTCCCTAAACCCGCTGCTGACCCGCGACACCCGCGGGTACGACTGCGCCTCGTCCCTGTCCTTAATCTTGATAACTTCCATTTCCAGTTTAATCTTTTTGGTGATCGTGTCCACCGCAAAATCTATATATGGATTAAAGCTGTTATAAATAACCAACACAAAATGATGCCTTTCAGGCAGATCCAATTCTATCAGCGCGGTATCCGCGGCGTTTTTGGAACGCCTGGGGCGCTTGACGGATGGATATTCCGTAAACGGACTCTCGGTCATATCTTTGAAAAAACTGTACTCGGCCCCCGGATCCAGGCTGAACTGATAACAGATCTCGCTGAACAGGTGAAACAGCGTGATATTTCCGGGCGCCTCGATATTCTTCCAGAGGGTTCTGTCGTCGGCCAGCTTTACTTTTATACAGTATATGATCAGGCTGGATTCTTCCGCTATGCTGAAATTACATTTAAGGATCTCGCGCTGTTCCCGCGCGAACTCCGTATTGCCGCTGACAATTTCCGACAGATCGTTATACGGGATTTCATCGGCGGGCGTGAATAAATCCGTGTTTTCGATCCCAAAAAACTCTACCCCGAGCGGAGTCAGTTGATAAAATGTCGAAGGAGCGTATAACGCGGTTACCAGTCCTTCTTCTTCCTCAAAGGAGTCGGCCAGGTAACTCAGTTCGTTAAAGAATTCATACGGCAGCGTGTATAAGGGCCGGATCAATTGAAGATAGTAACCGAACGGCGTCAGGAAACACTTGTCCAGCAGCAGGCCGAGTAAAAACGTGCTGGATATAATCGCGTTGTTCAGATCGTCAAAAAACGGGTCGGTATCGTTATCATAGCTGTAGATGTCCTGAATCTTGATGCCCAGGATATTATACACATGCTGAAAGATCTCGTCCACCGTCATGGGGTGCTTTAAAAGCTCATAGATCGTTTCGCGCGTAAAGTATGGCTCCGGCAGCGGGATCATCTCGTCAATAAACGACGACGCCGAATTGACGGTCGCTGTGACTATGGCGTCAAAGATTTCATCGTTGGAAAGATTGAAAAGCCGTCGGTATTCAGACGTAACCTGGGCGCGGTTTGAATATATGGACGGGCTTTTTTTTATTACGCCCATCACGATGGATATGTTCAGCAGATATTCCACATAGAATGAATCCCACATGCTGAGTTTGCCCATCAAGTCCTCTACATGCCCATCCATCAGCATATCGTTCATGCCCAGCTCAACGTCGGGCATACATGACTCGACGAATATTTTCATGTCGGAAATAACCGGATGATTATGGACGGAATACTCCAGCATATTGAACTCTATCCGATTTTTCCCGCTTTTAGACAGCCGCGCGACGGGTGCCATAATGGCGTTTTTATGGTTCTGCTCCTGATTGCCTCCTAAAAACGCGAACAAGTTTGCGGGGGATAGGTAGGTGTCCTCTACCAGCGCCGAATAGTACCAACGTCTGTATATGGAGGAGATGTATGTCAAAACACGCGATTTTCTTCTTTTGCGGAGATCTCGGTATGAGTTCAGGAATTTATCCTCAAACATTTGATTTATGAGATGACTGTTGATATTATAATTAGTCATAACGGTACTCGCTTTCACTAAGATGTTTGATTAAGTATAACAGATGTAGTTCAAAAAAATCAATACATGTGAGATAATTAAAGGAGGTTTTATGGCTGAACAGACGCAGGCCCGCGTCCGATCCAAGCTGGAGCTTCGCGAGCCGAAGATGTTTGCGGTGGTTGTGCATAACGACGACATTACAACAATGGACTTTGTCGTGGAAGTGCTGGTAAAAGTATTCCGCAAGACAACGGCGGAGGGCGCTCAGATTATGATGAATGTCCATGAGCGGGGCAAGGGCGTGGCGGGAGTGTATACCTATGATATAGCGGTGACTAAAAAATTCCAAGCCGATATGATGTCACGCGAGTACAATTTCCCTCTCAAGCTGACTGTTGACGAGGCGGCGGGTTTATGAAGCTGGACAGTATTTCCAATCAGACTTATGTGGTGGCTATTAACGAAGCGAGGCTGCATGGGCACGAATACATTACGCCCGAGCATTTTCTGTACGCGGCGATGATGTTTGACGCGGGCAAGAATTTGATTCTGGAAAGCGGAGGCAGCCCCGCTGAGATGGTTTCCCGCCTGAATGAATTCTTTGAGGAGCATATGGCCGGCAATATCAGCGATAACCCCGCGGATTCCTATGGTTTCACGCATATGCTGGAACTGGCTGTGGCTCGCGCGCGCGGGATGAATAAGGAGTGTCTGTCACTGGCGGATATATTGACGGCTATATTCAACCTGCATGAGTCTTTCGCCGCTTATATAATGGCCGGCAGCGGCGTCGATCCGGACCGATTGGCGAGCGTTGCCGATAACGCCGCGGACACGGAACCCGCACGGCGTAAATCCGGCGACGATCAGGCGCCATTGAAATCATACTGCGTCAACCTGACGGAAACGGCGAGGAACGGCGGGCTGGATCCGGTGATAGGCCGCGAGGGTATTTTGGAGCGCACGCTCTTAATACTTTGCAGGCGGGTTAAGAACAATCCCGTTCACGTGGGTGATCCCGGAGTGGGCAAGACCGCTCTTGTGGAGGGCTTGGCCTCCATGATCGCGGACGGGCGCGTGCCCGAGCCATTGAAAGACGCCGAAATCTTTGCGTTGGATATGGGCGCGCTGCTGGCCGGCACTCGCTACAGGGGCGATTTCGAGGAGCGATTAATAAAACTCCTGGATATGATCGGCAAGCATAAAAAACCGATACTGTACATCGATGAAATTCATACAGTCGTTGGAGCCGGGGCCATAAGCGGCGGCGGAATGGACGCCACAAGCATCATAAAGCCATATTTGGCAAAGGGCGGGCTGCGCTTTATCGGCTCGACCACATTTGAGGAGTATAAGAAGTTTCTGGAGAAGGACAGGGCGCTTTCACGCAGGTTCCAGCGCATAGACGTTGAGGAGCCGACACAGGACGAGTGCTTTGAGATACTGAAGGGCTTGAAGGGCAGATACGAGGATTATCACAATGTCATTTATACGGATGAAATCCTGAAGCTGATCTGCGAACTCTCCGCCAAATACATTAATGACCGCTGTCTGCCGGACAAGGCTGTGGATGTGATGGACGAAACAGGCGCTGCCAAACGTCTGAGCGAATACAATAATCAGAGTCCGGACGGGCGGGCGTATGTTCTGACCCGGAAAGACGTTGAGCGAACTGTGGCATTGACGGCTAAGATACCGGAAGAGAGCGTTTCCGGCGCGGAAACGGAACGCCTTAAACACATGGAAGAGAGCGTTAAGACCGCCATCTTCGGGCAGGACGCGGCTGTTGAGATAACGGTCAACGCGATAAAGGCTTCGCGATCCGGACTGAACGATCCTGATAAACCGATAGCCAGCCTGTTATTTATCGGCCCGACCGGCGTGGGCAAAACAGAGATCGCCAAGCAGACGGCGAAATGCCTGGGTATCGGGATAGAACGCTTCGATATGAGCGAGTATCAGGAGAAGCACGCTGTAGCGCGGCTGATCGGCGCGCCTCCGGGTTATGTGGGCTATGAGTCCGGCGGTCTGCTGACCGAGGCTATCCGTAAAAAACCCAACTGCGTGCTGCTGCTGGACGAGATCGAGAAGGCGCACGCGGATATATTAAATGTGCTGCTGCAGATAATGGACTACGGCGTCTTAACGGACAACATGGGCAAGAAAGCGGACTTCCGGCACGTGATAATTATTATGACCTCAAACGCCGGCGCGGCGGAGATGAGCCGGAAACTGATCGGTTTCGGAGGCGGCTTGGATATGGCCGCCATGGATCGAGAAGTGGAACGCGTGTTCAGTCCAGAGTTTCGGAACCGTCTAGACGCGGTTGTGCCGTTTAATCCGGTGGATAAATGTATGGCCCGGCTTATCGCGGGAAAAGCGTGGAATAGTTTGGCGGAGAAGTTGAACACAAGGAATGTAAAACTTTCCGCCACGGATGAATTGCTGGGGTGGATCGCTGAAAAGGGCCTGTCTGAACGCTACGGAGCGAGGGAGATTATACGCGTGGTTGAGAACGACATCAAAAAATTGCTGATCAACGAGGTCCTATTCGGTAAGCTGGCACAGGGTGGTTCGGCTGTTATGGATATTGATGGCGCGCGTCCGGTAATAAAGTCCATAGACTCGGTGTCGCTGAGTCATATTTCTGCCGATATTTTGAAATAATAAAAACATTCAAATATCCAGATTTTGTGCTATAATTATGAAAATCCCGGATTTAGACGTTCGGGCAGATAACATAGGCGGATCTCCCAAGGTTTAAGCGTTGAGGGATTAAGAGGGAGGATACTAATAGATGAGCCAGGCATATCGTATGTCGGGTGTGGATGTGGAAGCCGGATACAAGTCGGTAGAGCTGATCAGAAAACAAGCGCTGGCTACATTCCGCAATGAAGTATTGTCTGATTTGGGCGGGTTTGGAGGATTGTTTTCTCTGGCGGCGGCCAAAAAAATGGACGATCCTGTTTTGGTTTCGGGAACAGACGGCGTGGGTACCAAGCTTAAAGTCGCGTTTCTAATGGACAAGCATGACACCGTGGGAATAGACTGCGTGGCAATGTGTGTAAACGATATTGTGTGCTACGGAGCGGAACCCCTGTTTTTTTTGGATTACATCTCGTGCGGCCGTAATTACCCTCAGAAGATAGAAACAATTGTGAAAGGCGTTTCTAAAGGCTGTCAGCTCGCGAAAACAGCTCTTATTGGCGGGGAGACCGCTGAAATGCCCGGATTCTATTCGGATGGCGACTATGATCTGGTCGGGTTTGCCGTCGGCCTTATAGATAAGGCAAAGTGTATCGACGGTAAAAGTGTTAAAGCGGGAGACGCTTTGATAGGACTGGGGTCAAGCGGCGTTCACAGCAACGGATTTTCTCTGATACGCCGGGTATTACGGCTGAATGAACAGTCGCTTAAGGAATACGTGCAGGCGTTGGGATCCACACTGGGCGATGAACTGATTAAACCGACGCGCATCTATGTGCAAACTATTCTGAAACTGAAGGAAATCATACCGGTTAAAGCCATATGCCATATCACGGGCGGAGGTTTCTTTGAGAATATACCGCGTATGCTGCCTGAAGGCATAGGCGCGGTTATACGCCGCGGTTCGTGGAATGAACTGCCCATATTCAAACTGATTAAATGGGAGGGTGAGATTCCCGATAACGAGATGTTCAATGTGTTTAATATGGGAATAGGAATGGTAATGGCCGTCGCGCCGGAACACGCGGATACCGCTCTGGCCGCGCTTAAGGATATGGGTGAAAAGGCCTATGTTATAGGCGAGGCCTGCGAGGGCGCGAGCGTGAACATATGCTGAAAATCGGCGTGCTGGCTTCGGGCGGGGGCACAAATTTGCAGGCTTTGATAGACGCCATAGAGTCAAAATCCTTGGCGGCGGAGATAGCCGCGGTGATATCCGGCAATCCGGCGGCATATGCCTTGGAGCGGGCTAAACGGCATGATATTATGTCATATTACGTTAAGAAAGGCAGCTATACTGCTCAGGATGATTACGATAAGGCTTTAGCCGATATATTTAATAGACACGGCGTTGATCTGGTTGTGCTGGCGGGTTTCCTGCCGATACTGGGGCCGGCGTTTATTAGAGAGTTTGAGCGGCGCGTAATAAATATCCACCCGTCGCTGATTCCCGCGTTTTGCGGAAAAGGGTATTACGGTATTAAGGTTCATGAGGCCGCCCTGGCGAGCGGCGTCAAGGTAACGGGGGCCACTGTGCATTTTGTGGACGAGGGGACCGATTCCGGTCCCATTATTCTGCAAAAAGCGGTGGAGGTAAAGGACGGCGATACGCCGGAGAGTCTGCAAAGGCGCGTAATGGAGGAAGCCGAATGGATCCTGCTGCCCAAGGCCGTCGGCATGTTCGCGGAGGGGTTGCTTAAATGAGGGTACTGATTGTCGGAAGCGGCGGGCGGGAACATGCCATAGCCTGGAAATTGAAGCGGGATAACCCGGAGCTGGAGCTGTTCTGCGCCCCCGGAAACGGCGGTATGTCCGCTTTGGCGCAATGTGTTCCTGTTTCCGCTAACGATATTCCGGCTTTGAAAGCTTTCTCAGGAGCGAATAAAATAGATCTGGCTGTGGTCGGGCCGGAGGAACCGCTGGTTCGCGGTATCGCGGAAGAATTCGGCGGGACGCCTGTATTCGGGCCGTGTTCCAAAGGCGCTATGCTGGAGGGCAGCAAATCATTCGCGAAACGGTTTATGAAGACGCACGGGATTCCTACCGCCGAGTATGAGGCGTTTTCCGATTACGAAGAAGCGAGGGCTTATGTCCGGCGGAAAGGCGCGCCGCTGGTAATAAAAGCGGACGGATTGGCCGCCGGAAAGGGCGTTACGGTTTGCCTCACTGAAAGCGAGGCGGAAACGGCGCTGGCCGAAGCCCTGATTGCACGGCGTTTCGCGGAAGCCGGCCGTATTGTGGTAATCGAGGAATTATTGCGAGGGCCGGAAGCGTCGGTGCTGGCGTTTACCGACGGTCGGAGTATTCTGTCGATGGTTTCGGCACAGGATCACAAACGCGCCAACGACGGGGATCAAGGACCCAACACCGGTGGCATGGGCGCGTTTTCCCCATCGCCTTTCTATACGGGAGATATAGAGCGGCAATGTAAAGAGCGGATTATATATCCTACGCTGGAAGGTCTGAAAAGAGAGGGCGTTGTATACAAGGGCGTCATATATTTCGGCCTGATGCTAACGCCGGACGGCCCGAAGGTTATAGAATACAACTGCCGTTTCGGGGATCCGGAGACTCAAGCCGTACTGCCGCGTTTAGAAAATAATCTGTTGGATGTAATGCTGGCCTGCGTAAACGGAAGTCTGGATACTGTCAGACTGAAATGGCGGCGGGAAGCCGCTGTTTGTGTGGCGATGGTTTCCGGCGGGTATCCGGGCGGCTATAAAAAATGCGTCCGTATTGCCGGCCTGAATAATATTAAAGAGAACGATCACCTGCGTGTGTTTCACGCGGGAACCATTTTAAAAGACGGCGCGTTGCTTACGGACGGAGGCCGCGTGCTGGGCGTCACGGCACTGGCCGAAAGCGTGGAACAGGCGGCGCGGGCGGCGTATGGCGCGGTGAATGAGATCTCGTTCGACGGCGCCGGATTCCGTTCGGATATCGGACTCTTTCCAAACGCGGGTGTTTTTGATCTAATAGAGGAGTGATTGTATTGCTTTTAAGCCTAAGCTGCCTCTCAGATAAAAATTCCTGGGAGACTTCCAGAATAAGGCTGCCTGAATACAACGCCGCCGATACGGCGGAACGAACAAGAAACGCCCCTATTTGGCTCCACTTCGGAGCGGGCAATATCTTCAGAGGATTCATCGCCGGGCTGCAGCAACGCCTGCTGAATGAAGGGCTTACCGAAAAGGGCATAATAGCGGCTGAAACCTTTGATTTTGACATTATAGACAGAATCTATCAACCTTACGATAATCTGGTCATGAATGTCACACTGAACGCCGACGCGTCCGTGGACTGCGAAATAACCGCCTCCATAGCCGAAGCGGTTAAGACTGATGAGGCGGGATTTAAACGGCTGGCGGAGATATTCACGCTGCCAAGCCTTCAAATGGTCAGCTTTACAATAACGGAAAAGGGTTATGCTCTGCGCGGCGCTGACGGCGGCTTGCTTCCGGCGGCTGAAGCGGACATACAGGCGGGCCCCGATAAACCGCGGCACGCGATGGGCATCGTAACCGCGCTGTTGTACATTCGGTATACGGCGGGCGGACTGCCGGTGGCTTTAGTCAGTATGGACAACTGTTCACATAACGGCGAGAAACTTCGCGCGAGTGTAATGGAGATCGCCGAGGGCTGGATCGCGAACGGATTCGCGGACGAGCGGTTTCTGAGATACCTAGGCGACGAAGACGTTGTTTCGTTCCCGTGGAGTATGATCGACAAGATTACGCCGCGCCCGGATAAATCAGTTCAAGAACTGCTCAAGGATACAGGCGTGGCGGACATGGATCCAATTATTACGGGACGGAAGACATTTATCGCTCCCTTTGTGAACGCTGAACGGCCCCAATACCTTATAATAGAGGATAAATTTCCTAACGGCAGGCCGCCGCTGGAACAAGCCGGCGTATATCTGACCGACCGTGAAACGGTAAACAAGACGGAGCGCATGAAGGTGACCACATGCCTCAACCCGCTGCATACGGCCATGGCGGTTTACGGCTGTCTGCTGGGTTATAATCGTATCAGCGACGAGATGAAAGATCCGGAGATTACGGCGCTGATCAAGCGCCTGGGGTATACGGAGGGATTGCCGGTTGTGACGGATCCCGGCATAATTCCGCCTAAAGCCTTTATAGACGAGGTCATTGAGGAACGCCTGCCAAACCCGTTCATGCCCGACGCGCCGCAGCGCATAGCCACGGACACGTCGCAGAAAGTTGGTATTCGTTTCGGGGAAACGATCAAGAGTTACATTGCCGAAAACCGCGATTTATCCGAGCTTACCGCCATACCGCTGGCTATCGCTGGCTGGCTGCGGTATCTGCTTGGGGTGGACGACGCCGGCAAGCCCATGGAGGTGTCTCCCGATCCGATGAAAGATGAACTGACGGCGCGGCTTAAAACCGTTATTTGGGATAAGCCCGAAAGCTACCATGGGCAGATTTTGCCTATTCTGTCAAATACCCGTATTTTCGGGTTGAACTTGGCCGAAACTGTTTTAGGCGGGCGCGTTGAGAACTATTTTATAATGCTGCTAAACGGTCAGGGCGCGGTACGCGACGCGCTTAAAGACGCTCTCAGCTAAGCACGTTCCCAAACAGCGACATCCGGAGTATAATAATTGTATCTTTAAGAGGGGGTTTGCGAATGTGCGGTGTAGTTGGTTATATCGGCGTTAATCAAGCCGCGCCCATTTTGCTGGACGGGCTTAAACGGCTTGAATACAGAGGTTATGACTCGGCGGGCTTAACGGTTTTTGACGGCTCGGATATGGAAACAATTAAGTGCAAAGGCCGCATCTGTTTCCTGGAGGAAAAAATCGGAGATCATTCCGTCAGCGGCACGGTCGGCATCGGGCATACGCGGTGGGCTACCCACGGAGAACCGTCTGATGTAAACGCTCATCCGCATATCAGCCCGTCGGGCCGGATCAGCGTTGTGCATAACGGTATTATTGAGAACTATCAGAATCTTAAAATCTATCTTCAGGGCAAGGGTTATATATTCAGTACCGAAACGGATACGGAGGTTATACCGCACCTGATTGATTATTATTACAGCGGCGATATTTGCGCGGCGGTAACAAAGGCTGTATCCAGAATGCGCGGCAGTTACTCGCTGGGGGTTTTAGCCCGCGACGAACCCGACAAGCTCGTGGCGGTACGCAAAGACAGCCCACTGGTCGTCGGCGAATCGACCGAGGGGAATTTTATCGCCTCCGACGTATCCGCGCTTCTGCCATACACGCGTTCTGTATATTATCTGGACGATAATGAGCTGGCGGTCATAGAAAAGGATTCGGTCGTCTTTAAATCTCCGGAGGGAGAAATACTCAAGAGAGAGCCTTCCACCATAACATGGAGCCTGGACGCCGCTGAAAAGAGCGGTTACGAGCATTTCATGCTTAAGGAGATCCACGAGCAGCCCAAAGCCATACGCGATACAATGGCCTCGCGCGTTATGCCCGGCCTGGCGATAGACCTTGGGTTTAAAGCCGTAACCGAATCGTATGTCAAAAAGCTTGAAAAGGTCTTTATCGTGGCCTGCGGCACGGCTTACCACGCGGGCGTCGTGGGTAAAAACATCATTGAGAAGCTTACCGGCATACCCGTTGAGACGGATATAGCGTCGGAATTCCGATACCGCGACCCTATAATAAAGGAAAATACATTAATGCTGGTAATCAGCCAGTCCGGAGAAACCGCCGATTCTTTGGCCGCTATGCGCGAGGCGAAGGGCAAGGGCTGCAAAGTGCTGGCTATTACGAATGTGGTCGGCAGCAGCGTCGCCCGTGAGGCTGACGATATTCTTTATACATGGGCAGGACCCGAGATAGCGGTTGCCTCAACCAAGGCGTATGTCACGCAGTTGATCGGGCTGGTTACCATAGCCATGTATTTCGCCCAGGTCAGAGAGTCCGTGAGTCCCGAAACAATCGAATCCCTGAAAAAAGAGATGCAGCTTCTGCCTGAGAAAGCCGAAGAGGTATTGTCGGAGAAGGAAACGTTACAGAAGTTCGCGTCGCGGACGTTCAACCATCATGATATGTTCTATCTTGGCCGGGGCTTGGACTATGCCCTTGCTATGGAAGGCGCGCTGAAACTGAAGGAAATCTCATATATCCATACAGAGAGCTATGCGGGCGGCGAGTTAAAGCATGGCACCATTGCGCTTATAGAGGACGGCACCGTGGTTATCGCGCTGGCCACGCAGGAATCCCTGAAAGAAAAGATGATCAGCAATATAAGAGAGGTTACTACACGCGGAGCCAATGTGCTGGGATTTACCACGCGCGGAAAAGACGGGCAAAGCGACGCTAATTTTTCAAACGCGGTCGGAGAGGTATTTGAAATACCGTGGACAGATTCATGCCTGGTTCCTGTTTTAGCCGTTATACCGCTGCAATTATTCGCGTATTACGTGGCTGTCCTGCGCGGCTGCGATGTGGATAAACCTAGGAATTTGGCGAAATCCGTAACTGTGGAATGAAAGGGTGGGGCGGCACGGCTTTATATTACGCTTCCGTCAGCGCCGTGCCCGCTCCATTATCATTGCTCTATTTGCTTTGGGGTATCAATTTACTATAATGACCCTATAAAACTAGACAGAAAAATCCTTGATTTTAAGATAGCCAACGGTTAGGCTGTATCTTAAAAAAGGAGCGCAAAATGAAGATACGGTTACAGACGCGTAGCGCGTGAATTGACAAGCGTCTATGGGCTGGAGGCCGACAAGAAAACCATACAGCGGTATATGCGTGAAATGGGCATAGAGGCCGTATATCCGAAGCCGGACACATCAAAGCCGGATCCGGAGAATAAAGTTTACCCATACTTGCTGAAGGGGCTTAAAATCACATACCCTAATCAGCTACATTTATTCCACGACTGCTATAGAGCTTCCTCCATATCGCGGTATTCATCTTTAAGGCTATCAATAAGCTGGCGCAACGCCTCCTGATATTCCCGGGGGCGGTTCCGCGAGCGTTTTATCTTCACGGCCTCCAGTTTAGCCCGCGCGTTGTCCGGCTGTAAAGCCAGCGCCTTCTCGGACGCCTGAACCGCGCGCTCCATATTATAATTCCTCCGGCAGCACTCCGAGAGTTCCAGCCACAGCTCCACATCGCCCGGCCAGGACCTCAGGGCTTTTTCCAATACATCGGACGCCGAGGCGTAATCCTCCCGCGCCTTGAATATTTCGGCCCGCTTTATGGCGGTTCGCGCGTTCGGGCGCTTAACGCGGTTAATCGCGGCCAGCGCGCTGTCATATTCGGAAACCCCGGCATAGTAGTCCGCCAGCATGTAGATATGCTCCGGCGTATCATTGGACGCCGCCGCCGTGAAATTCGTCAGGGCGTTCGCGGCGTCGCCCGAACGGCTGTGGAGTTCGCCCAAGAGCCTGAATACAGCCTCCGAACGCGGCAAGCTGTCCAGCGCGGCTTTCGCGTCTTCCGTCCTGCCGGCGTAAATCAGCGCCTCCGCGTAATTGAGCTTTAATTCCTGATTAGACGGCGCGCGTTCCAACGCCTCGCTCAACAGTGAGATACTCTCGGTGTACCGCTCCGCGCGTATCAGCGCCACGGCCAGATTGTTCAGCAGGCTGACGCGCCTGCCGTACTC
>JAISZF010000128.1 GCA_031269415.1 Clostridiales bacterium | reverse complement strand
ACGAATCCATCTATCGCTTCGTACATGGGTAAAACGATTGGCTAGAAAAACTATTTGCTTTTCAAAAAAGCTAATCACGCATAAAGCGGTTGTAGGTCTTTGTATTAACGTAAAAATGTGCGGTCGTCCTTTGGTGGTATAGTTTTGCCAGAAACCATATGCAATATCGAACACTACCAGATTGCTACACTCGAGTACTTTAAAGTTGCGGGCGCTGAATTTCGCTCCGCAAGTCTGTTGACTTTACGCCATAGATTGATATACTCTTCTTAGGCATGGCTTTCTTCCAACCGCCTATTTGCCTGCACTCAAGTCAGCGTTATGCAAGCCGCGCCGGAGCAATGGGGGGAGTTTATGACTGTATTATCAGTAGCGGCGGTTCTTCTGCTGCTTATATGGCTGCAAGATTTCATCTACAGCGCCTATTGGAACAGAAAAATCCTCTGCGACCTGCGATTTTCAGAAAGAAACTCCACGGAAGGCGCGACGTTGGAATTGATAGAAACCCTGTCAAACGCCAAAGTCCTTCCTTTGCCGTGGATCGCGCTGAAATTCCAGGTATCTCGGAACCTGATATTCGACGGTCGCAATTCCAACGTGTCGGATGATTATTACAGAAACGATATGTTCGCGGCGCTAAGCTACCGGAAGATTACTCGCAGGCTGGCGTTCAACTGCGCAAGGCGCGGTTTTTACACAATTAAGAACGTTGACATTGTGAGCGGCAATATAATGATGAACCGTAAACTTGTAACGCACATAGGCACAAACGCCACGCTTACGGTGTATCCCAAATTGATACCAATTGATGAACAATTATTCGCGTATAAAAATCTATTGGGTGATGTAATAACGCGCCGTTTTATTCTGCCTGATCCTTTTGAATTCAGATGCATCCGTGAATATCAGCCTTTTGACAGCTTTAGATCCATTAATTTCAAGGCCACCGCGAAAACGGGTCAAATGATGGTAAACGTAAATGAGTATACAGCCTCGCAGCAGGTTGTGGTTATTCTGAATTTAGAGCCGTACGCCCAGTTTTACAGTCATACGCTCTTTGAAATGTCTATTCGGCTGGCCGCGTCTCTGAGCGAGTACGCCATAGAAAAGGGGATACAACTGCGTTTTGTCACCAACGGAAAAGATATTGAAACCGGTCAGTCCGCCGATATTGCCGGAGGCGCTGGCTCTGGCCATTTCACGAATATTCTGGAATCCCTGGCGCGTGTGGATTTAGAGCGGAAGCCCGCCGGGATTACGTCCGCGCTGCGAGATATGGCAGCCTTCAATAAAACGGATTCGGTGTATATATTAATATCCCCCAATAATAATGGCGATCTGCTTGCCGCTTTCAATATGTTGAAAGAAACCGGATCTGACGCCTTATGGATCATCCCGGCTTACGAGGATTCCAAAATGAATATCTCATTGTCGGAAGACATAATTAAGTGGTCGCCGATGCTGAATGAACAGACGGCGGTGCTGTAATCGATAAAAGAGGGACGAAGGCATGACAAAAACTCGCGGGGTTGTGTTGAGTGTTATAAACAGTATGGCCGTATTCGCGCTGTTTTTCAGCCTGGCGGTTCTGCCGGCGGCTTTATTGCTTAGAAACCCTTATATTACTTACGGATTGGTTTTATTTATCATTCCGCACGCGATATGTTTTTGGCTGCGCCTACGTATAAAACACCTGTCGCTGTTTTTGCTTTTACACGCGGCGATGCCCCTTTTGACTGTATTTTTAGTCTCGGGTCTGTATCCGCGTCTGATATACCTGGCCTTCACGCTGGCAATCGTAATCTATTCCGTTGTTAATCGGCTGAGAGATACGCCGCCCGAAGTCGGCGCGGCGTTTGTGGCCGCGCATATCGTCTGCGCCCTGGTTTTGGCGATTGCCGCCGGAAGGCTGAATCAGCCGGAGGCCGCTTATGTTCAGCCTATCAGCGCGGCTGTCGTTTTTATATGCTATATGGTGTTTCAGCACATCCGTAACATGGACGACACACTGGAGCTTATCACAAAAACCACCGTTCAGCCGATCCGGGCGATTTTGTCCATGAATAACAGGATAATAGCCGCATTCGCGGGTATCGCGGCGGTCTCGGCGCTGCTGTCCGGTTTCGTCAGGCTAGACAGCGTCGTAGCTTTACTGGGCAGAGGGTTGCTTGCGTTTCTGCGTTTTTTACTGGGATTTTTAAACGGGACGGGAAGCGGCGAGGAAGCGGAAGCGCCGCCGGAAACAGCGGCGCCGGATAATTTTCCGCCGTTTCCCGTTGAGCCGCGAAAAGAGTGGCCGATTTGGGCGATTATAGAGAATGTTATGAAATACGTGTTAACCGCCGCGTTGATCGCCGCGGCGGCGGGTTTGGTCATTTATCTGTGTTACAGGCTGTATCGGCGTTTCTATGAAACCGTCAAGTCAGACGACGAAATTGAGGTTATCCCGCACGACACGTTAGCAGCGGAAGCGGTTAAGGCGATAAAGGCGTTTTTCATTCCTGTTTCCGGCATGAGGCGGCGGTTTTATAAAAAGATCAGGCAATATATCAAAAGAGGTGCGCCCATCTTTCCTTCGGACACGCCCGAGGAAATGTCGCGGAAGATAACCGCCGAGGATATAAGCGATCTGACGGACGCGTATCAGAAAGAACGGTATTGATTGCTATACAATATTAAAGCCTGACGCGCTAAACCCGCGTCAGGCTTTTCTCACTCGCTCGCGACCAGTTCGCGGTTCGTAAGCTTTATCTTATCATCCTCCGCGCTGACTATCACGCCGCTGCCTTCCTTAAACCGCTGCTGCAGAATAGCTTCGGCCAGTTCGTCCTCCACCATGGTCTGAATGGCGCGGCGCAGCGGCCTGGCTCCGAACATGGGGTCGTACCCCTCGCGGGCGATCATTTCCACCGCTTCATCGGTTACGGTTATATCAATATTCATGTTATCCTTCACGCGCTTTGTGGTTTCATTCAGCAAAAGCCGGCATATCCGTTTGATGTCGTCTTTATCCAGCGGATGGAATACGATGATGTCGTCCACGCGATTGATGAACTCCGGCCTGAAGAGCTGCTTCACCTCGTCCATGACCAGCTTCTTCATGCTTTCATACGTACGTTCCTTGTCCTCATGGGATATGAAACCCAATTGCTTAGGTTCGATAATACTGCGCGCGCCAGCGTTGGACGTCATTATGATTACCGTGTTCTTAAAACTCACGCGGCGGCCCTGGGCGTCCGTAATATGGCCGTCGTCCAGCACTTGCAGCAGTATGTTGAACACATCGGGATGAGCCTTCTCGACTTCGTCAAACAAGATAACAGAATACGGTTTGCGCCGAACCTTCTCGCTTAACTGCCCGCCCTCGTCGTAGCCGATATATCCCGGAGGCGATCCGATCAGTTTGGAAACGCTGTGTTTCTCCATGTATTCGGACATATCGATGCGAATGGTGGAATTTTCGTCGCCGAACAGGATCTCGGCCAAAGCGCGCGACAACTCTGTTTTACCAACTCCTGTGGGCCCAAGGAACAGGAACGAGCCTATCGGGCGTTTTGGGTTTTTCAGCCCGACGCGGCCTCGGCGTATGGCCTTGGACACAATTCTTACCGCTTCCTCCTGGCCGACTATGCGTTTATGCAGGGTTTCCTCCATATTCATCAGACGCTCGCCTTCCTCCTGCTGGAGTTTACGGACGGGCACGCCTGTCCAGAGCGACACGACGTCGGCGATCTCTTCCTCGTCAACCACATGCTGTCGCTTGGTGTTGCCTGTGCGCCAAGCGCCTTTTACGGAGTCCAGTTCCTTGCGGATTTCCAACTGTTTATTCTTTATAATGTTGGCTTTTTCAAATTCCTCAGTCTTTATAGCGGACTCCTTTTCCTTTTCAAGATCCGCCAGCTTGCTTTCCAGCTCCTTAACAACCGGCGGCGCGGTATACGTCTGCAGCTTGATCTTGGACGAAGCCTCGTCTATCAAATCAATGGCTTTATCCGGCAGGAAACGGTCGGCGATATACCTGGCGGAGAGTTTAACCGCGGCCTCCAAGGCTTTGTCTGTTATCCTGACCCTGTGATGCGCCTCATATTTATCGCGCAGGCCCTTTAGCATTTCAATTGCTTCCTCTTCCGAAGGCTCATCCACATTGACCGGCTGGAACCTGCGTTCCAGAGCCGCGTCTTTCTCAATATACTTGCGGTACTCATTCAATGTGGTCGCGCCGACGACCTGCATTTCCCCTCGGGCGAGCGACGGCTTCAGTATATTGGAAGCGTCCAGCGCGCCTTCCGCGCCGCCGGCGCCGATAATAGTATGCAACTCGTCAATAAAAAGGATAACGTTAGTGGCGGATTTGACCTCCTGAATGGCTTTTTTAATGCGTTCCTCAAATTCGCCGCGATATTTGCTGCCCGCCACCATCGCCGATATATCTAATGCGATAACGCGTTTGTCCTTTAGGGTTTCCGGCACGCTGCTCTCGATAATCTTCTGCGCCAGCCCTTCCACAATCGCGGTCTTGCCCACGCCCGGATCCCCGACCAAACAGGGGTTGTTCTTAGTTCGCCGGCTCAATATCTGAATCAGCCGCTGGATCTCCTTTTCCCTGCCGATTATCGGGTCGAATTTATTGTCGGAGGCCAACTGCGTCAAATCACGGCTGTATTTATCCAAGGTAGGGGTATTGCCGCCTCTGTTCTGGCGCCTTGCGCCGCCCGCGCCCATCGGGGCCACGGCAACGCTCTGTTTATCGCCCTCGCCCAGCATATGCATAATGTCTTCGTAAAGCCGCTGCTGATTCACGTTTAATGACGATAGGATCTTTACGGCAATACTCTCGGTGTCGCGCAGCATGGCAAGCAACAGATGCTCGGTGCCGATGTATCCGGTGTTCATGCGCACGGCCTCCTGCCAGCTATTCTCCATAATGCGCTTCGCGCTGGGAGTGAAATTCTGCGGAACACCGCCTCCGCCGCCCTGCGCGCCGATCAATTCCTCCAATTTGCCCAGCACGTCGTCATTGGTGACCTCGGCGTCGGCCAGGGCGCGCGCCGCTATGCCGTCCTGCACAGACAGCAGCCCCAGCAGCAGATGCTCCGAGCCGACATAATTCTGGCCTAATTCCGCGGCCATGTTCTGCGCGTTCTCTATCGCGCTTTTAGCTTTTTCGGTAAGACGTCCCTGAATCGTATGTATGCCTCCTCATAATCCAGATTTTATTTGTTGAACATATCGCGCAGATAAGACGCGCGGAAGATATCGCGCTCGTTTTCACCCAATTCGCGCCCCGCCGCGGCTTGCAAACTTCCGGGCTGAATGCTCATCATTATCTCGTATAGTGTTTTATCGGGTTTGGGAACCTCCAGCGTCCGCGTCAAGAAACCCAGCCGCACCGCGGACAGCAGTTCCATCGCTTCCTTTGCCGAGAGTTTCCTCGCGTGGGTCAGCGTCCCGTAGGCGCGGAAGAATTGGTCTTCCATTTCTATGCGGGCGGCGGCCATGGCTTTCTCACGGAGTTTATTTTCATTCTCAATTATCTGCGCTGTAATTGTTTTCAGACCGCTGATGATATTTTCCTCCGACTTGCCCAGAGTCACCTGGTTGGATACCTGATACACATGCCCCAACGGTTCCGTGCCCTCGCCGTATATGCCGCGCAGTGTCATGCCGAACTTGCTGACTGCGGGCAGCAGGCCGCGTATATTCCCGGTGCGCTCCGTCATGGGCAGATGAATCATGAATGAGGCGCGCAGGCCGGTACCCGTGTTTGTGGGGCAGGAAGTCAGATAGCCGTAATCCTTGTCAAAGGCGTATTGCACGCTTTCTTCCAATAGATCGTCAACTTTGTCGGCGGTGTCCCACGCCGTGTCTATGCCGTCGCCGGGGGCTATGGTCTGTATACGGATATGATCCTCCTCATTGACCATCACGCAGATCCGCTCGTCACTTTGCAGCATTAAGCCCTTGGGTTTATTGATCTTCAGGAACTCCGGGCTTACGATATGGCGCTCCAATAACCTGCGCTTCTCAATATCATTCTTTTCAGCCAGCGGAACCGGGGCGAAGTGTCCGCCCAAAGCCGCCTCCGCTTCCTCAACCAGCGTCTTGGACTGCTCCGGGCTGATCACGCTTAAAAACGGGTACTTCTTTATATTTCTGGCCAAACGCACGCGGGATGAAATAACCGGCGTGGCGTCCACTATTTCGTCTGTATACCATGCCTTCATGACAAAGCCGCCTCCAATTCCCGGATTTCATCGCGCAGACGCGCCGCGTTTTCGTATTCCTCCGCCTCAATGGCTTTTGACAGCTCTACTTTTAATTTATCTATCTTCCTGCGGTTGAGCATACCGCTGCCGGCTTTGTGCGGATATTTCCCCTCGTGCCGGTTGCCGCCCTGAATATTCTTAAGTATGGGCTCCATTTCACGTCTGAATGTTTGATAACATTCCGCGCAGCCCACTTTGCCGGTACGTTTGAAATCTTCATATGACAGGCCGCAGACCGGGCAGCGGAATTTGGATTCGGGCTTTTGCGGGGAAACCGTTTCCGGCATGCCGCCGAATACCTCCAAAAGCCCGTGCAGAAACTGCTCAAACGATAGGGGCGAATCGTACTGCCCCGCGCATTCAGGGCATAGACGCAATTCCGTTATCTGCCCGTTTATTATCTGCTGCATGTGAACGACCGCTTGGCGTTTCTTGCATTTTTCGCATAACATGGTAAGCCCTCCCCATATATCATTCCCTTTGGAACAATTTTCATGCAAGTATAATTCCTTCAATTAAAACTATATCACGGGATTTGTTAGCCATCAAGCCTTGTGAGTGCTAATCATACGCGAAAAAATAAGAATATTCCGAAAAAGCGGCCATTTTCGGAATAATTCTTATTATTTCATTATTATTCAGAGCATACGCCCGCAGGTTAGGCAGAACTTGGAGTTGGGTTCATTTTCAGCCTGACAGTAGCGGCAGTAAGTCACGTTTTTTACCGGCGGGGCTTCTCTCCTGATTGGCTGATCCGGCATCGCGGCGGGAGATTCATGCCTTACCGCTGGCGGTTCAGCTCTTCCCTGAGCGTCCGAAACCGCCGACGCTATTTCCAACTGATTCCCGCATTTGGGGCAGAAGCCGGCGCTCCGTTCCACAGCCGCGCCGCATTTGGGGCAGGATTTTACGCCCTTTATCGTGTCCATCTGGCTTTTGATACCGTCTATCGCGAGCTCCGTCTGTTGGATCTCCGCGTACTTCTCATCGAAAAATTTTCCCAAGCTTCCCCCGTACTGATATATTTCGTGAACCTTTTTCCCTATTTCCGTGTATATCTGTTTTAGCTTATCCTCCTCCGTCGAAAGGGCGAGCGACAGCTTGGTACTCTTAAGCAGTTCGCCGGAGGTCTTTGTGACGCCTCTCGTAAATCTCATCAGCGTATCTTTCAGATCGCTCATAAACAACCCCCATCATTTCATTTCCACTTATAAACAAACGTATTCAAGGGAAAAAAGTTTAATGATCGATGAAGAAAGAAGGCGCCGGTTGTATTTCGGCGCCTTGAGTTTTCATATTGTTATACTATTCCCCGACTGCCGGCGCGTGCTGGAGCCGGGTCCATTTCTCGCTTAAACCGTCGTCTTTTCTGATATAGTCATGCGCGTTGCCCGCTTCTTGAAACGCGAGATAATACCAAGTGTTTTGATCCATGTTGTCGTGCCAGGTTATCATGCTGGGCAGCAAATCCTGTCCGTCGCTGACATTGCGCTTCAGCAGGACGTTGATCAGCACAACCGCTTCCGACCGACTGATAGGAGCGTCGGGTCGGAATGAGCCGTCGGGGTATCCGGCGATAATACCCGCGCTATACGCGAGCCGAATGTTCTGTTCGGCCCAATGGCCGGAAATATCACTGAACGGGGTTCCCTTCGCCGCGGAATCCGAGTTTAGAAACCGTGATATGACCGTTATCAATTCAGCTCTCGTTATTGGCTGAGCCGGGCGGAAACTGCCGTCCGGGTATCCGGTCATGACATTGTGTTCCGCCATGCCGTTAACCACGGAGTACGACCAGCGGGCGGACTCCATATCCGTGTATTCGTCTTCAATTCTCTCAAAACGATTGTCCATCAGTTTATAGAAGATCATCGCCGTTTCCTCTCTGGTCAGCTTTGCTTCCGGGCGGACATTGCCGTCGGTGTAACCAGCGATGTAGGCGATATGATCGTCCAAACGCAGCCTTGGGGAACCGCCGTCGGACAGACCGTTCTCGGCGTCGCCCATATCTGAGGCTTCGGGGCTTTCCGCGTTTCCGCCCGCGTTATCCGGGCTTGCCGCGCTGCTTGTGTCTCCGCTGATTTTATCAGGCCACGGCTTTGATATGGCTCCGTCTATTGTGTTCCACTGCGCCCGCAGAGTGACGCTTGCTTTTTGATCGTCCTTATTCACCAACGCCGAATACGCGTCGGATGGGGATACGCTGGATTTTGGCGCGACAGGCTGATTTTCGATCTTGCTCAGTCTCCATCCCATGAAGATATAACCGTCTCGTTCCGGCGGATCCGTCAGCAGATCCTCGGACCACCAATACGCACGTTTGGCAGCGGGACGCGCCGCGCGGGTGAATTCGGTGGATCGGGTTAGCGCGGTGTCGTTGTAGTCGTAATAGACCTCGTAAATATTCGGCTCCCACACGGCTTGCAGCACGATATACCTATAACCGGTATTCTCCGCGAGTTCCCCGTATTGGTCAGGTTGTTCCACATAGCCTTCTTTACTGCCGTTTTCTACCACACTCCAGCCTATCAACGTATATCCCGGCCTTTTCAGTCGCGAAGCCTCAGTCTCATCCGGCAGCAGATTATCCTCATTTGCCGTATCCACAGTTCTGTCTCGCAAATACGGCCCGAATTCCGCTTCGCCCACGTCATATTTAACATTGTATTTGCCGTCGGGCACCCATTGCGCTTGCAGCGTTATGGACATAGCGTCGTCACGTACCAGTTTACCGTAGGTATCCGTCTCCTTGACATTTGTGCCGAAGCCGTTTCGCGATACATTCCATCCCGTAAAATCATGGCCCGCGTACGCGGGGAACGCGGAATATTGCGGCAGGAGATCCGCGTCGTTCCAGTTCACCTTGGTTTTATCCGCTATTTGCCCGCCTGGGCCGTTCAGATCGTAATGAACAGTATATCCGCCCTTTATTTCCCAGATTGCCGCGAGCGTAACGCCTTTCACGGCTCCGGAGGGGAAGATGTCGCTGAGTTTAGCGGATCGGCTTATCGGCTCGTCGGTTGGCGCGCCGCTGAGTTTCCAGCCTCTGAACACATAGCCGGCCCTTGTGGGTTCAGCGTCGGGTATCAGGGACGCGTGGCTCCAGCGGACGTCTGTTTTATCGGGTATCATGGCGGAATCCGCGCCGCCGGTGTCATACCGTATATAATACGTTCCCGCTTGGGTCCATTGCGCCTGCAGCACTATATAGTACGGTTCTATGTCGCCGTACGCCAAATCCTTGTACGCCTTCTCAGCCGTAACGTCTACACCCCGTCCGTTTGCCGACACATTCCAGCCCGTGAACAGATAATCTTCCCTTATCGGCGCTTTTTCCGGAAGCAGGCCGGTGTCGGTCCATTTAACGCCGGTTTTGTTGGGCAATGTTCCCGGCGCTCCGTTTAAATCATATTTTACTTCGAAGCCGTCGTACTCGCTCCAGATCGCTTTAAACGTAACCGATGTTTCCGATTCGCGTTCCGCTAACGACTCGTACGTCAAACCTTCTGTCAGAAGCGCGCCGCCGCTGACCGTACTCTGGCCGCGCTCCGAGAATTGCCAGCCGGAAACCCTGTATCCGGCCAAAACGGGCCTCACAAACGGAGACAGATCGGAGGTATCCCATGAAACGCGCCTGGACGGAACCTTGGAACCGCCGTTTGAGTTGTATTTGACAATAAAACCGGATTTCCCTTTCCACCGCGCTGTCAGGGTTATCTTCCTGACGGAATCGCTTAAGGCCAAATCGGAATATTTGTGTGATTTAGCCGCGATCTGTCCGTCCGAAACAGCGTCGCCGTCACGTTCGCTCAGCTTCCATCCCGCGAATAAGTATCCTTCGCGTACAGGCTCGCCGAATGGCAGAAGGTTGGATGTCCACCAATACACCTTGTTCGGCGTGCCCGCTCCGATAGCGGGAAACGAACCCGCTCCGCCGTGCGGATCGTATTCCACCGTGTATTCGGCAGGAGTCCAGATTGCTTTCAGAGTGACAGACCTCGATCCCGCGTTCGCGATCTCCCTGAATGTGTCCTCGGGCTGAACATTACGTTTTGAGCCGTTTACCGATACGTCCCATCTGGTCACTTCGTAGCCGTCTCCCCGCGTGGGGAACGGGCCGTCCGGCAGCAGATCCGATTCATTGAGGGTGACGAATTTATTCGGCGGATTAGTATAGCCGCTGTAATCCAGATTATATACCACAGTATAGGAAATCGCGGCGTCCGTGACCTCCTGCCACTGCGCCCACAGCGTTATCTCATAGGTGGCCAGATCACCCGCGAGGCTGGCGTATGTGTCGTCTACGACGACGACCCTGCCGCTTCCGTCTTGGTTCGTGTTCCATTCCTTGAGAATATAATTTCCCGGGCGTCTAACATTATTCGGCACGATACGCGTGGATAGCCAGTGGAAATAGCGCGTTTCGGGCAAAGGCGCGGCGGGGTAATTCAGGTTATACACTACGGCGTAGTCTTCGCCCTCCCTTGTCCAAACCGCTTTCAGGGTTATATACTTGACATATTCGTCCGCCGCCAAATCATCAAACGTCGAGTCCGCCAACGGATCGATCACGCCGTCATCCTCTGACACCTGCTTACCGTTCTCGGAAACTATCCATCCAGCGAATGTGTAACCAAATCGCGACGGGGCAGAGTCCTTGTAAGTCAACGGCACTGTATCGGAGGGGGATGCCAGCGTCACGTTCGGCCAAGCGCTCTCTCCGCCGTTCGTGTCATATTTAACAATATACGCGTCCGCCGCTGCCCATTGCGCGTAAAGTGTCAATGCCGTCACGCTGTCGTCCAAATTCAAGCTGAGCGCCAGGGTTTCAAACTCGTCCGTCGCCTCAACGTTCAGACCTGAACCGTCGGCTTGGGTATTCCATCCCGCGAAGACATTATCCGCGCGAACGGGGATATACAACGGAGCCAGGTTTATGCTGCGCCAATTGAGATTCTCCAGTTCGGGTAAGTTTGTTGGGTCACTTCCGGGATTCAGATCATACTCCACGGAATATCCTGTTTTGGGCATCCATTGCGCGCGCAGCATGAGGGAATGGATGTCGGGATCAGCGGCGAGACTGTTAAGCGAATCGGTTCTCGCCACATTCATTTTAGATCCGTTATACGACACATCCCATCCGCGGAAAACCCATCCTTGCGGCGGCTGCGGATCGATCTCCGGCAGCAGATCCGTTTGCGACAGTGTTACAATGCGGCTGGCTGTCTGAACGCTTTCCGAGCCGTTCATATCGTAATTGATCGCGTAAGCGGGTATATCTTCCCGCCATTGCGCGTAGAGAGTCAGGACATCTTCCGAGGCGTCGCCTTGGGCGGAGGCCAGGTCAGCGTATCGGCTGTCCGAATACGCGTCCATTCCCAGAGCGTTGGGATCAGTGTTCCAGCCGATAAAGACATATGGGCGGAAATCATCCAACCGCTCGGGGTCTCCGTCGGGACACGGAACCAACCCGGTTGAGAGCAGTTTTACGCCCGTACTTTCGGCAAACGGCTCATCCGCGCCAACGTAATTGTTCATATACACGACTGACCGCGGGGTTGTGTCCTCTGACCACCGCGCCATCAGTATCACATATTTGGCATATACATCGTTTGATATTCCGTCTTCCGGCGATCCTTCCGTAATCAAAGCCGCCCCGCTGGTTGTTGTTTCGGATAACGCGGCCATATTCTTATACGGCACCAGACCGTTAGCGGGATAAACCGCTCCCTCGTCTCCGATACCGTTATCTACCACTTTCCAGCCATCGAAATCATATCCAAGCCGGGAAACCGAGGGCATGTTCACCGACTCGTCGGGCGCGCTCACCTGCGCGTTCGGCAAAAAATCAGGGGCGTCCGCGCCGTTCATCCTATAGATTACGGTGTAGATCTCCTCTGAAGCCTCCAGCCATTGGGCTTGAAGCGTGATATGACTGTCAATCGAGCTTATGGCCAAATCCCCGTATTCATCCGCTTCAATAACACCCTGCTTGGATCCGTTTTCCGAAACGTTCCACCACATAAACACATAGCCGTCGCGCTCAGGCGGTGGCGCCGGCAGCAGGCCGTCCTGATTCCAGCTTACATTAGTCAGTTCGTCCGGCGAACCGCTGCCGCCGTTGTAATCATACGTTACCTTGAAACCCGTCCGCGCCGTCCAGTGCGCGTATAGCGTCTGATTACCTGTGTCCAAAACCTTCGTATCCGCGGTTACCTCTGTGCCGCCTTCCACCTCCGTAAACCAGCCTTCGAAGTTATAGCCTTCCCGTTCGGCTATCGCGAGTTCGCCGTAGGGCTGCTCAAAATAAACGGGTTTGGATTCGGGCAGCGCGCTGCCGCCTCCGTTGAGGTTAAACCTCACGGTGTACCGATTCGGTTTGTATAAAAACGTGACCGTTTGTTTATGCTGGCTGAAATATCCGCTTACATTCCCGTCCGGATCAGATATCAGCCGACCGCTGTCCGTCTCGTCGCCCTCGAAGGTATAGCCCGAAAATGTATAACCCGCCGGGGCATCCAGAGGCTGAGCGTCGTAAACCGCGTTTGGCGCGCCGGTGAGGATTTTGTCTTTGGAGGCAAGCCAACCCTCCGATTCAATTAACAGATAGTTATCGGATAAGTCTTTCATTTCCGAACGGTAACGCGCGTACACGGGCATGACGATCTCCACAACCGCCAGGCTGCCGATATTACCGCTGGAATCCGAGAGATTCGGGTCGCCCGGATAACCTCCGTACTCCACAAAGTAGCCGTATATATTGTTAGTGGTATTGTAAGCGTAATCATTCCACAAATCGTCCGCATACGCAAACTGGAGAACATATTCGATGCCGGAGCTATTCGGTTCTACCCCGGTTCCCGGGCTTCCGGTATGCTTAATGCCGAAGGGGTTATTAAAGTTCATATAAACCCCGTGTACCCTGCCATCGCCCGAACTGTAAGTCGGGTAGCTCCAGAAAATGAGCGGAGCCGCGGATATCGCGCCTTTCGCGGAGTATTCATAGGTGACTGGCTGCCAGTTCGCCGACGATGTTCCCAAAGTGGAATCCTTTGTGGTCGCGTGTGTGGCTTTATTGAAATAATATCGCGTATTGCCTTGATCGGTCGCCCACGCTTCAGGGCCGCAGGCCCAGTACCATACGTTGCCCGACGACTCTGAAGTTTCATAGTCGCTGATATTTTCGGAAATAGCGTTGCTCCCCGCGGAAACTGGGTCTATGTCCTGGAGCTTTTTTTGGCTGGTTTTAAGGAGCATACGAGTTCCGCCCAGCCAACCGCTTTTTTTAGCGATGGAGTTATATATTTGAAGCTGTTCCTCGCGGCTGGTTATTGTGGCGAGGTATCCGCGCATTACTTTTTGTGTGGCGGGATCCACCAGAGTCTTTTTTTTCGCGAGGTTATACGCGTGCAGCCAGTTGACATACCCCGAGTCGGGGTTGTCCGGATCGTCCTGCTTTGACGAATCATAAAACTGATAGTAATGCACATATCCGTCCGTATCCACATAAGTGGACATCTTCTGCCCGCTTACATCTATCCCGATGGACGAGCCTTCCGGCGGGAATACATTCTCTTCGGAAAGCGTGAAATAAATCTTCTCTATGTCCTCTTTCAGATCCGCCGGGCTTCTTGTGCCGTCCTTGATTATTGTGCTGATATTCCCGGAACTTTTGGAAATATCCCAAGTTCCTTCAATATCACTGTAGTTAATGGTTAAGTACACGGGGTACGTGATAAAAAACGACTGATACTCCATAGAGTTTTCACTATAGATATCTAATACACGAATAGAATATTTAACACCGTTTGTAACACCCGAGTCCGGCGCTCCGTAGATTGAAAATACAACCTTATTACGCTGTGTCGCGGAAGCGGCCATAACCTTTCTGACGGACGCGAGCCCAATCGCGGAAAGCGCCGACATGACGCATATCGCCAGCGTCATAATCTTTATAGCTGTTTGTTTCATGTTCTCCCCTCCAAATAGTATCATTAAATGCGATCAAGTTTTATTTTATGGATTTTTTCGATATTTAACCGGTTAATGAGAGGGAAGAAAAAATCGCGGAGAATTGGCGAAAAAACCTTAAAAAAATCCGTGGCGCGGGCTGCGTCACGGGTAATCATTGACACGTCAATTAAACATTACTGAAATCATAACCGAAATTCTTTAGGTAAAAATCGCTGTTTCGCCAGTCCTTCTTAACTTTGACCCAAAGCTGTAAAAAGATTGGGGATCCCAGCAGGCGTTCTATATCAAGCCTTGCGGCGGAGCCGATCTTTTTCAGCGTCTCGCCCTTTTTTCCGATTATAATGCCTTTGTGCGAATCCTTTTCGCAGTAGATGGTCGCTTCCACATCCACAAGCTCCTGATCCGCCCTCCGCTTCATCAACTCTATACCGACCGCCACGCCGTGAGGCACCTCCTCACGCAGATACCGCAGCGCTTTCTCACGGATAAGCTCCGACGCTATCTGCCTTTCGGGCTGATCGGTAACGATGTCTTCCGGGAAATAACGCGGGCCTTCCGGCAGGATATTCTTTACCGCCGCGAGCAGATCATCCGTGTTCTCGGCGTTCCGCGCCGAGACGGGGAAGATCTCCGCGAAATTATAACAGCCCCGGTAATCCTCGATTACATTCAGTAACTCCGCTTTTTCCACCGTATCTATCTTATTGACGGCCAAGAATACCGGGGTGTCCACATTGCCCAGGCGGTTCATGATATTCTTATCCGCTCCGGAAGCCTTGCGCGGCTCGACCAGATATATGATACAATCAACCTCGTTCATGGCGTTTTCCGCGGCTTTAACCATATACGCGCCAAGCTTGGACGCCGGATTATGAATGCCGGGGGTATCGATAAACACGATCTGGAAACCGTCCCCCGACAGTATGCTGCGAATCTTGTTGCGCGTGGTCTGCGGCTTATTGGATATAATCGAAACCTTTTCCCCGATAAACAGGTTCATCAGCGTGGATTTCCCCACATTCGGCCTGCCGATAAGCGTTACGAAACCGGATCTGTACAACAGCTCAACCTTCTCATATAAGTGTTGGTAAACCGCACTTACGTTATCACCGGTGCGCGGGGTTGTCAAGGTTCAGGGAAAATACGGGGTACGGCAAATTAATGTGGATCAAGAAAAACGGTTTGCAACGCGAGTCAATCCATGATAAACTGATCCTTGTTAATTGGTTTCAAAAGTTGTCAGATAATTAACTGATCAGCTTAAATTATTTGTTTGGCTTTAAATTAACTGGAGTATATCCATTACCAAATAAAGACAAATCAATATGCGAGATGAGATTTTTAGCCTTGTCAATAAGACAGGTGGTGTCCGACAATGGCGTGCGGATATTTAGATTACGCCACTAACGGGCGCCGCTGAATCCGTGATATCCTTTTCGGTAAGTGGATAGCCCAGTCCGTTATACGCGGTTTCAACGACACGTCCTATTTCATTGGTGATCGTCTGTTTATTAGCGCTGTCGTCGTAGACAACCTTGATAGTTGAATTATCCGGGTTGGTCGTTTTTACTATACGTCCGACTTTATCATACTCAAATAAGGTTGTATACCCCTTACCGTCCTTTTCTGTCAACTTACCGCCGTATACATTATATGTGTACGTCCTCGTTACCCAATTTCGATAGCCCCGCCTGTTGTGTTTATTACTTCATCAGTATTCGCCTCATCAAGCTGAAGAGCGCCGCCGGATGTGGAATTTCGCTCGGCTTGCTCCGGGAGATTGATATTCAGT
>JAISZF010000111.1 GCA_031269415.1 Clostridiales bacterium | reverse complement strand
TGTTAGCATGAATATCCCTTTTTATACACTTTATTGCTTATTTGGTCGTACTCTTTACTGGTGGCGGTGTCGCCACCTTTCTTAAATCAGTTCATGCTTCAGCTCTGATGTTTTGTTATCGCTCTTGACAATCTGCATATAACAGCTCATAATATGTGCAGATAATAAAAGGAGATACCTGATGAGGAAATTCACAGCGGCCATTATGGCCTTCTTCAGCCTGTTTGCCGTCGCGCCGTCATTCACGGTCTACAGCGGCGGGTTCGAACCGTATTTATTTGTCGGGCGGACAAAAACCTATCTGGTCAGCGCGGAGGGAGAGTTATTCACCTGGGATAATAAAGGGGAATCGGTTATCGGAGCATACGACTTTGTGTACAGTCCGGAAAAAATACGTGAGAATGTAAAATACGCCTCCAATAATGATAATCATACGGTAATAATCACACGCGATAACGAGCTGTGGGCGTATGGCAGCAACAGGCACGGGCAATTGGGCGACGGCACGAACACGGACAGACCTGTTCCCGTTAAAGTAATGGATGATGTGGCCTACGCGGAAACCGGACGGAATTTCACGGTTATACTGAAAACAAACGGCGAGGTTTGGACATGCGGGCTGAATCAGGCGTACGGACTGTGGGGCGCGGGCGAGGAAGTTGAGTCCGACGAGGAACCGCCCGAGGACGCCGATATATTAACGCCTGTCAAGGTTATGGACGGCGTTAAGATGATAGCGTGCGGCGGCGAACATGTGGCTGCCTTGAAGAATGACGGTGAACTGTGGGGATGGGGAAATAACCAAACGGGCGCTCTGGGGAACGGAACGAATGAGGATGTTTTACAGCCCGAATTAATAATGGCTGACGTGAAAACGGTTTCAGCCAGTCTATCCAAAACGATTGTCGTGGACGCCGAAGGGCGTACATGGGAGTGGGGCATGTTAGGCAAGGACTCAAACGACGTTACGCGGGAATCGATATTTACCAGACCAAAGGAGATTAAGGCGCAATACGAATCCGTATACGCTGGGATGGGGTATTCGCTGGGTCTGCAAGCCGACGGCGTTCTGTATATTTGGGGCAGGGCTGATTTCACCAGTTCGAATGATTATTTTTATAATCCCGAAAAGCTTGCCGATAAAATCGTGTATGTGTCCGCAGGGCAGCAGCACGCCGCCGCGGTCGATCAGGACGGCAATGTCAAATTCTGGGGGAGGAACGCGCATGGCATAACCGAGTCCTGGCTGGGCGACTACATACCCAAACCTATAACCGTTATGACGGGATTGGCCATGACCGCACCGGAAGGTGAGGAAAAATCCGATAATGCCCCGACTGCCGCCGTTACCCCGCCGCCTGTTAACAGCGAGATTCAGGCCGCTCCATCAGACGCGAAAACGTATGTCAGGGATAAGAGAATTTTATTTGATTCGTATAACATCGACGGCAGCAATTACTATAAGCTGCGGGACATCGCGTTAGCTCTGACAGATACGGAATGCCGCTTCGACGTTATCTGGCAGAAAGAAACCTCCAGCATAATTATAAGCCTGGGCGCGGCCTATCAGCCCGCCGGCGGTGAATTGGCGACGGGCGACGGGAAAACGAAAACCGCGACTGTCTCAAACTCGAATCTGATCGCGGCTCCGCGGGAGGCTTTTGCCTCAAGCCACGCGGCTGATCTCTACAATAACTATAAGGTTTCCGCGAGCGCTTATGTAATAAACGGCAGCACCTACTTCAAATTGCGTGATTTGGGAGATATTATCGGATTTGAGGTTGTATGGGATCCCTCGGAGGAAGCTGTGATAATTCTGACGGACTGATATAATATAATGTCCCTAAAATTTAAGACAAAAAAACGTGTCTTCCATAGCATTTTCTAGGAAAGAATTTGTTATGGAGGAGATGGAAATAATTAAAAAAAAGGCGCCCCCACATCATCGTGTTGCTGATGAGTCTGCTCGCCCTTGAAAAGAAAGCATATGGCAAGCAGGTCTTAGATAATGAATAATACGGCGATTGATTACCGCAATCCGAAGGTTGACCGAAAAGCGGCGGAGGCATAATGCCCCGCCGCTTTTTCCTTACCGCTCCATATAGTAATGTTTTGTATTACATGAACCAAACCGTTCCTTACGCCCCCTTAATCTCATCAATAATATCCATATACTCCGAACAGAACTCCATATACACAGGCAGAACCGCTTCCATAAACCGCTCTCTTTCCCGTTCCGGTATACGGATGATCTCGCATCCGTTATTCCGCACCGTTTCTTCGGAAACCTTTTCCCGCTCGCGCCATAACTCCCTTTCATACCGCGCGGATTCCTCGGCGCACGCCCTTATGATCTCCCGATCCCCGGGACTCAGCTTATTCCAGGTAAACGTCGAAATCAGTTGCAGTTCGGGCACCCGGGTATGTTCGTTCACCGTAAAGTATTTCGCTGTTTCATAATGCCGTGTGGACTCAAATGAGGGAAAATTGTTTTCCGCGCCGTCTATAACCCCGGTTTGAAGCGCCGAATAGACATCCTCATATGGCATCGGCGCGGCAATGCCGCCCAACGCCTCAATCATGGCGCTCATCATAGCCGATTCCTGAACGCGAAGCCTCATGCCGGCCACATCCTCCAAAGTCCTGATGGGCTTTTCGCAGGTATAGAAGCTTCTGGCGCCAGCGTCATACCAGGCTAAAGCGGTTAAACCGGAGCCATCCGCCGCGGCTAAAAAATCCCTGCCAATCTCCCCGTCCAAAACCCTCCACATATGGGCGGAATCCTTATACAGATAAGGGAGTTGCAGCACATTGTATTTCTGAACGAACTCAGACATGGATGTGAGGGAGGCCCTGGTAAAGTCTATTCCCCCGAACTGCATCTGCTCGATAATTGACTGCTCTTCGCCTAAAGAGGCATCGGGATAAACCAGAATCTCAATCCTGCCGTCAGTCCGCTCGTTGACCAGCGAAGCGAACCTGCGCGCGCCTTGAACTGTCGGAAAACCCTCCGCCTGATTCTCAGCGTAAGTAAACACGAATTCAGGAGCGTACGCCGTTTTCTGACCGCCCGCGTTACAACCCGAAAGCGAGATGAGCGCGCAGGCTGCAAGTATCCGGCACGCGTTAAGCCTCAAGTCTTTATATCCCCTCTTACGGCGCCCGCCGCATAGATATTCGACTGTATAAACCGGAATAGTTCTTCCTTTTCCTTACCCAGCACGCGGTTTGAAAGCACATAACCATGAGCGGCGTCGGAAAAAACAACCAGCATCGACGGTTTTTTAGAAACCGCTTTAACACTGTCCCACGGAATATCAGAGACGCCCGAAACGTAAGTCTGCGCGATATGAACGCCCGTGCCGTCAAACCCCACCCGTATGTGTTTGAGTCTCTCCGCTTGTTTACTGGCTTTGCGCAATGTTAAAAGCGGCTGGAACACCGGAAAGATCAAGCAGGCTATAATCATCGCCGCGCGAAGCGGAGCCGCCGCCGCTTCCCATTTGTTAATGGTCAGCAGCAGCATGGAAACGGTGAAGATAATGTTGCACACGCCCGCCAGCGAACCGTATAAACAGTAAATTGAAAGCTGCCAAAGCTCGAAAGCGGTATTTTTGTAATCGTATTGAAATTTCATCACCCTAAGACAGTGGGCAGCCACATACTAATCGCCGGTATGAACGTAATTGCCATCAGTGTTATTATCATGCACACATAAAACGGCAGCGTCGCTTTAACCAGGCGTTCCATCGGAACCTTACCTATGGCGGAGCCGATAAATAACACGGAACCGACAGGCGGTGTTAAAAGGCCGATACCGCAGTTAAGCACAACCATAATACCGAATTGTATAGGATGAAGGCCGATAGCCGTCGCGATAGGCAGCAGAATAGGCGTGGCTATCAGGATAATCGGGGCCATGTCCATTATACATCCCAGAACGAATAAGATTAAGTTCAGCAATAGAGCCAGCGCTATTGGGTTGTCAGTCACGCCCACAATCATGCTGACCGCCATGTCCGGCACATGCAGCCGCGTCAGGCAATAGCCGAATATGCTAGAGGTGGCTATCAGGATCATTACGATAGACAACGTGTCCACGCAGTCTCCCACCACGCGCCAAACGCCTTTCCAGTCTAAGCCTTTATAAATGAATACGCTGACTATCAGGCTGTATATAACGGCGATAGCCGCGGATTCGGTCGCGGTAAACACTCCGCCCACTACGCCGAACACAACGATTAAGATGGCGGCTAAAGCCCAAAATGACATACTTAATTGCTTTAACAGGTTTCTTACGCTGAATTTACTGCCCCTCGGATAGTTGCGTCGGACAGATATGATGTACGAGCCGACCATTAAGGACAGCGCCAGCAGCGCGCCCGGCACGTAACCCGCCAGAAACAGGCTTCCGACGGATATACCGCCCGCTGTGGTCGCGTAGATAACCATGTTATGGCTGGGCGGAACCAGCAGTCCCTCACACGATGAAGTGATGGTCACCGCCGTGGAAAAGTCGTCGTCATAGCCCTGATCAACCATCATGGGGATCAAAATCGAGCCTAAAGAAGCCGTGTCCGCGCCGGCGCTGCCGGAGATGCCGCCGAAAAAGTAGGAAGCGACTATATTAACCATAGCCATGCCGCCGCGCATCCATCCCACGCACGAGTCGGCCAAGGCGATCAATTTCTCGGAAATACCGCCTTTCCCCATTAAACAGCCCATAGTGATGAAGAACGGTACCGCCATTAAGCTGAATGAACTGATACCCTTCACCATCTGCTGGCAGACTGTCGAGAGTGGCAGACCTTGAGCCAACAGACAGAACACAGAGGACAGGGCGACCGCGTAGGCAATTGGAAAGCGTAAAAGTACCATCAAGAAGAAACTTCCAAGCAAAACCAGTATCGCGAAGGTATCACCGCTCAAGACCGACCGCCTCCTTAACAAACAAACTCTTTACGTGGTTATAAGCGCATTCGATTTCAAAGATGAGCATTGCCACGCCGGCCAAAGGTACCGGAAAGTACATCCACGCTCTGGAAACTTGCGGCATACTTACATATGTGCCCTTTGCGCCAATGCTTGTGGCGTACTGCCAGCCGACCGTTATCATTATAATCGCTAGCGCGAAAACAGCGGCGTCAGCCAGGAGATCTAACGCCACGACAACCTTTTCCGGAAGACGATTGTCAAAAGCGGTCATGCGTATGTGCGCTCCTCGCCTGATTGCCAGAGCGGCGGACAGCACCGCCATATAAGACATGCAGGTTAAAACGACCTCCTCGCTCCAAGCGGGGTCGGGTATAAACGGGACATATCTGCCTGTTACGGCCATAGAGGTAATCAGTATATCAATTACCAGCAGAGACTTGCAGATAAACAAGAATACATTATAGACCATATCATAAGCAGGCTTGAATTTATCAATTTTATCGAAAATATCAGGCATAGTCTCACCCCCATCATGCGCGGTAAGGCACAGAAGCTTCATTCCTCTGTGCCTATAAACGTCTTATTTCATATCAAGAATTTGTTGATACAGTTCCTTATTATTTGCCGAAGCGGATTCTATGACTGCCTTACAAGCCTCTTGCCAAGGCGTCTTGTCCGAAACGTCAACTATATGTATACCTTCGGCTCTCAGTTCCTCAAGCACCGCGTTCTCCGCTTCTTCGGAAATTCTGCGATTATAAGCGGAAGCGTACTTTCCAGCCTCCACCAGAATATTCTGCTGGTCGGCGCTGAGTTTATTCCATGCCTCGTCGGTGATTATCGCTTGCACAGCGCCCAGGGTGTGTCCGTCTAAAATGAGGTTGGGCGCGGGTTCTTGGAACGCGTTTGATTTGTAATTCGCGATCGGCTGTTCGGCGCCGTCCACAACGCCGGTCTGCAGCGCGGAATAGAGTTCGTTAAATGAAACGACAGTCGCGCTCGCGCCTAAGCCTTCCACCATGCCGGTCATAACCGGATCGATAGAAACCCTCAATTTCATACCTTTCAGGTCGTCGATTACGTTCACCGGCTTAGTCGTGAAGAAATGACGGAAGCCTTCCTCGCCGTAGAACATGCCTCTTACGCCCAATCCCAGTTCCGCGGGCTCATTCAGAAATTCCGCGGCTAAATCGCTCTCCGCGAAATTCCAAAAATGTCCACGATTGTCAAAGGTGAAGGGGATTGAAAGCAGCACGGACTTCTCCGCGCCATAGCTGCTCAGCGAAAACGCTGAAATTCTCGATATGTCTATTGTTCCTCCGCCGCCGAGCATGGTGTCCAGAATATCGTTTTCAGCTCCTAAAACGCCGCTCGCCTGAACGTCAATTATGATCTGCCCGCCTGAAAGCTCCTCCACTTTCTCCTTGAACGCGGTACCTGTTTGGCCTACAATGGTGTCTAAGGGGTTTACTTCCGCGTAAACCAAGGTTATCGCGTCGGCGGCCGGCTTCGGCGCCGCCGTCTGCTGCTCGGCCGCGGTTTCCGATTCCGCGGCGGGGGAAGCGGACGCGGCGGTCGGCGTCTGAAGCCCGCAGCCCGCGGCCGCCAGCGCGATGATCGCGCATAGGCTTAACGCAATCCAGTTCTTTTTCATAGACATGCCTCCTGTAATATGATACACTTTTCATTCTCGAAGTCATTATACTGGTAAACACTGTCTATGAACATAGTAAAAAATTGTGATTGGTAGTATAAATTTAACCACAATCACAATTATGTATATGCATATAGTATAAGTATCAGCAGGGTTTATTCTTACTTGTAACTATTGTTCTGAAAAATAGACAGCCTGTACTCACTGGGGCTGTAACCAGTTACGCGTCTGAACACCTTAGCGAAGTAATTGGAATCAATATATCCCACCGCTTTTCCTATTTCCTTGATATTCACGGTGGGCTGCTCCAGCAGGGTTTTGGCGCGGCTTACCCGGTAGTCGGTCAGATACGCTATAAAACTCTTGTTGAAATATCGCTTAAAGAGTTTGCAAAAGTACGTGTCCGAGTAATTCATCTCCTGAGCCAGATCCTGCATGGAAAAATCCCGCATATAATTTTCCTCAATATAGCCCTTTATTATTGAGGCTACTTTTGACTGGAGAGCGTCCGCGGGAGCCTTCAAGCCGCCGCTTACCCTCTCGCCCGCCTGAACCCGGCTGTCCGCCAAGCTCATAGCCTCCTCAAGCGCCAGCAGGAGTTCCATGTCGTCGCACGGTTTCAACAGATACTCCAAAGCGCGCGCGCTCACCGCTTTTCTGGCGTATTCAAACTCATCGTAAGCCGTAAGGAAGATAATACCGCATCGTTTATCCTTTTCCCTTATTTTCAGCGCGGCGTCAATGCCGTTGATGCCCGGCATCTCTATGTCCAGAATGGCGATTTGGATACGCTTCTCTTCATAGATCCGCAAGGCTTCGCGGCCGTTTTCAGCGTCGAATATCTCGCATTGGCCTCGAAGCTGTTTCTCCAGGGTCTTCCGCAGAGCGGCGCGCTCGATCCGCTCATCGTCGGCAATCAGCAGCTTGTACATATTCGCCTCCTTGCGGGATAATCAGTTGCACGGCTGTTCCGCGTCCTAAACGGCTGTATATCCTCATATCGCCGTTTGGGTACAGCGCGTGGATTCTGTGAAAGATATTCCCCAATCCGATTCCAACCTGTGACGACTGTTCCTGTGTCAAACCCTCGGTCAGCCCTGAGAGTTTTTCAGCGTCCATACCGGCGCCTGTGTCGGCTACGGATATAATAATGCCCGGGGCTTTCCGCCAAATCCGCAGCAATACGCGTCCGCCCCGCTCTTCTTTGGATAGTCCGTGAATAACCGCGTTTTCAACGAGAGGCTGAAGAATAAAGACGGGAACGTACGCGTCCATGCATGATTCCTCAACCTGTACGGAAAAAGAGATGCGGCTGCCGAACCTCATTCGCTGTAAATATATATAGTCTTTTATCACGGTAAGTTCGCGTTCCAAACTGACTGTCTGTTCCGTGGTTTTCAGATTATAGCGGAACAGGTTGCTCATAGCCACGATCATCCGCTCGGTGTCGCCGGCTTCCTCCAATTTGGCCGTACCGGCAATCATTCCGAGGGTATTAAACAGGAAATGCGGGTGTATCTGGCTTCTGAGGAGTTCCATGTTAATAGCGTCCAGCCGCCGTTCCATCTCCAGTTTTGTAAGCTCTTCTTTATGGAGGCGTACGGTCATAATATTATTTTCTTCCAGTGAACGGATATACCCCGCGGTGGCGTGCTTCATTTTGTTAAAGGCGCTCACCAGCTCGCCCATTTCGTCTTTGTTGTCTATAGCCAAGTCCGCGTCGGTGAAATTATTATTGGCAATATTCCTGGAAGATTTCGCGAGTTTTACCACGGGGCTTATCAGTGTTGCCGATAACAGGCGCAAGAGCGCCATTGTCGCGGCGACCATCAAGATGGTAAGCGTCAGGATAAGTAACGGTATATTCCGTAGCGCGGGAGTCTTTTCCTGATAAAGCGCGTTCCCGTCGCTCATGGATGTCTGTGAGAGCCTTCTGGCGTATGTAAGCAGATACTCCTGCATGGCGTATACTTTATACAGACTTTTTATATAGCCCTGCGCCTCGGGATCCATAACGGCAATATTATCACGAAACAGCGCGTATCCCTCATAACCGTTGCGGACATTCCAAGTCATCGCGTATCTGCCGGAACCGATCCGTCTGTAATCGAACGGCAAAGACATGACGCTGAGTACGGCGGCTTCCCTGGCATATTCATACTCCGATTTATTCTCGGCGGAACGTTCCTTAATATATCTGCCAAAGGCGGCGGTTTCATTCTCAAGCGCCTTCTGCAGATCATTGCATCTGGCGTTATCATCCAGAATGCCGTAGAAGCTGTTTAGGGAGAAATTCAAAATCTGTATATTGAACGCCAGAGATAAAGCCATAATGATTATCATCATCAGCGTAAATGATGTCAGCTTCTTCTTTAAGGAAATGTTAAGCCATAGATCCCTGGCAAATTTAAACATAAGTTTCTCCAATCGCACAGCCTCACCGAGCGCCGACGGCTTTCCGTTATGAAAAACATAGGAAAACATAGGAACCCTATATTCTTCTTTAAAGTTCAACCTGATTAAGCAATATA
>JAISZF010000281.1 GCA_031269415.1 Clostridiales bacterium | reverse complement strand
CCTTTTCTCCACTATAATTCCTCCCGCATCATCTTCAATGGTGATGCTTATTGTCATCTTTCGAGACATCCTTGTCATCTCGCTTTCTTGTAGTAGTTTTTCAAGAATTTTATCAATTTTTATTTGTATTTGCAATTACCATTTTTTTTGGGGTTTCGCACAGGTCGACTTTTTTTGGGGCTCTTTATAGGGCCTTTTTGTCGTGTCATACGCTTTGCCAAAGGAATTTAGTTTTCAATGTTCCGCCTTAATGCAATCAGTATATCCTAGCAAAGACCTGAGTTGCCGCAAATATTCAAAATATTGAGAATTGAATAAGTATACAATTCTAAAAAAAGTATACGTTTTTGGTTCCCGGATTCCCCTGACCGCCCTTAAATTTTTTTCAAAGCAAATTCCCTAATTTTTATCAAAATAATATACACAAAGATACAAAATGAATCTATTTTAATTATACTCTAAACATTTTATACTAAATTCAGATTTAACGAACGGATTTTAGGTGAAGGAAGGATGCGTATGGAATCTGTAAGACTAAAACGAGGTAAATATAAACTACGCTCCGAACTGGCGTATATATCGCTTTATATGCCCGCGCTGATCCTGTTTCTGCTGTTTGTGATAATACCCCTTATCCAAGCTGTGTATTTCAGCTTAACAGACTGGAACGGAATATCAGCGGATTACAATTTTATAGGGTTCAAGAATTACCTGACATTTTTTAGCGACAGCTACATCCTGCACTCAACAGGCGCCACGCTGAAATACACAATCACAGTGACCATACTGCAAAACCTGCTGGCATTGGGGCTGGCTCTGGCGCTTAATCAGGCCTTCAAGGGCCGGAACATAATACGTACTCTGTTTTTTATACCGTCGCTGTTAAGTCCGTTAGTAGTCGGTTACATATGGAGTTTTTTATTCTCCGATCCGATCATGAAATTCGGCAGGACGCTGGGCATTGATATACTCGCCAAAAACATATTAAGCAGTAGCTCGCTGGCGATCTTCGCCGCCGCGTTTGTCAGCGTCTGGCGCAGCGCCGGCTGGACGATGATGATTTATTTAGCGGGCTTGCAAAATATCCCCAAGGAACTTGAGGAGGCAGCCGCTATAGACGGCGCTGTTTACAGACAGAGGCTGCGGCATATTATCCTGCCGCTTATCGCCCCGTCATTCACCATAAATTTTATTCTGACATTTGAACGCAGCCTGAAGGACTTCGACAGTATTTTCGCGCTTACCTCAGGCGGCCCGGGAGACGCGACCATGACTATGGCCCTCAATATTTACAGGGAATCGTTTTTCTTCTCACGCGGCAGCTACGGAACCGCCATAGGCGTTGTCATGTTCGCGGCTATGGTTATACTTACACTGCTTCAGCTAAAGTTCTTCCAGAAGGGGGAGGCCAAAGTTGAGTAAACGCGTAGTTTCCCATTTTAAACGCCATTGGGCTTTATGGGTTGTCGGAATAATAATGACAGTTTTAGCGGCAATATATGTTATCCCTATTTACGCGATCGCGGTTATTTCCGTTAAGACAACCAAAGAGGTAATCTTCTCTCCGCTGTCTTTTCCGACATCCATTACCTTGGATAACTTTTCAAAGGCATGGAAAGCGCTGAATTTAAGCGTTGTGTACAGGAACAGTATGCTGGTGGCGCTGGTTTCGGTGGGTGTGCGGATTCTGCTGTCCGCTATGTCGGCGTTTACCTTAGCGAAACGGCCGAGCAGGCTCAACAAGCTTTTGTATATATTCTTTCTGTCGGGCCTGATGATCCCCATCTATACAGTTCTGGTGCCGCTGCTTAGGCTGATAAAAAACCTGGGGCTTATAAACTCTCACTGGGGATTGATTGTGGTGTACATAGCCACCGGGCTGCCATTTGCCATTTTCATGCTGACGGGTTTTGTCCGAAGCATACCCAACGAGATCATTGAGGCTTCAGTTGTAGACGGCTGTTCCGTTTACCGTCTGTTTTGGGTTATCATCTTCCCGTTGCTGAAACCCGCGGTAACCACATTGTTTATACTGGATTTTTTGGGCATATGGAATGATTTTCTGCTTCCGATGCTGACACTTACGCAAAACAGCATGAAGACAGTTACAGTGGCGATGTACAGCTTTTACGGGGAATACGGAACACGGTGGGAAATGACTTTCGCCGCGTACACTTTGGCGATTATACCGATAGTTATTGTGTATATGTTCCTGCAAAAAAATATCGTGAACGGTATAATGCTGGGAGCGGTAAAAGGGTAATATTTTAAAATTTATAAAATTATATAAGGGGGTGTTTTTGTAATGAAAATAGCATTTCCATTTTTTATCCTCAAGAACGCGGCGGCATTGACACTTGCCGCAGCTATGACAGTCGGCCTGAGCGCGTGCGCCGCCGGCGGCGGAACGGAACAGTCCGGCGGAGCCGCCGCGGCGGTTTCAGAGGAGAAGGTTACTCTGCAGTATATGACTTTGAGCGACGGCGTGCTGTTTGACGCTGAAACGCGGATATTCAAAGGCGTTACAGACAAGTATCCGAATATTGTGGTCGAAACCACGTCCGTTCCGGGCGTCGACACGTTTATCACCGCGCTGAAGGCTAAGTTCGCGGCGGGCGAGGAACCGGACATGTATTCATTTCAGGCTGGCACGCGTATCAGGGAATTCGCGAAGGAAGGGCTTCTCAAAGATATAACGGACGAACCTTATATGGATCGTGTAAACGACGCCGATAAGGCGTTCAATTCATGGCAGGGCCGCATATACGGTATTCCGGCTAAAATAGAATATGCCGGTTTGTTTGTAAATAATGAGGTGCTTGCGAAATATCCCGACGTAAAGGCGCCCACAAATTTTGAAGAGTTTAAAGCCGCCTGCGAACAGCTCAGGGCGCAAGGGTTTGAGTATCCGGCGCTGCTGGCCGGTAAAGACATTAACAATGTTTCACAGATAAACTTTCAGTACCTGGCAACTATAGCGGTACCGCAAAACCCTGACTATTATCAGGAATTGATAGACGGTACGCGCAGATTCTCCGATCAGTGGGTAGAGGAACTGTTCGGGAAGTACGGAGAGGTATTGGAATATGTGGCTGAGGATCGTTTAGGCGTCGACAATGATGAGGCAATAAAACGTTTCATACGAGGAGAAGGCGTGTTCTGGTTTGCGCATGGTTCCACAATTCAGCGTATCCGTGAGATGGCCGGAGAAGAATTTGATTTTTCGCTATATCCGACCACACTGCAAAACGCCGATGAGACTCGTTACTTCCTTTGCGCTCAAGCGCTGGCCTTGGCGGTTGTGGAGTCCAGTAAACATCCTGAGGAGGTGCGTGCGGCCGTGACTGAGTTTCTCAGTCCGGAAGCGTGTGATATCATTGCCAGAGACGGCAAAGCCATGCCAGCTATGAAAAACAGCAATGTGCTGCCCGACAAAAGCCTTGAGCCATGCCGCGAGTGGTTCGACAGCGGTGTAAAAGTACCGCATGCCGACCTTGTGTGGGTTCCGGGAATTAAAGATATAATGAAACAGGTCACGCAGAAATGGATTATGGGAGACGATTTACAATCCTGCTTAGATGAATGGGAGAGTCAGCATCGCCGCTTGTTGGAAGCCAACCCTGATTTTGTGACGAATTACGGAAAGGAATAAGAGATTGAAACTAACGGAACGGGTATATCTCTGCGGAAGCGGGGCTTTCGGGATTTCTCCGGACGGGGATTGCCATTGTTACGTGATTGCCGCAATCGATGAGTTGATACTCATCGATTGCGGCCTTTCACCTGATCCTTCGGAAATATTGTGTAATATCAAGCGGGACGGCCTTGATCCTAAAAAACTTAAATATCTGCTTCTTACGCACGCGCATCCCGATCACGCCAATGCCTGCGCGTGGTTCCGAGCGAGTACCGGCGTAAGAATCTGGGCTTCCGAATATGAGGCCGGGGTGTTAGAGAACGGGCTGCTGGAGACAGTCGGGCTGGAAACCGATAACGATCCGGGTTTAGAGCAATTCAGGCGTATGAACCGTTTGAGGGCGGACGGCGTTCTGTGTGATGGAGAGACTCTGAATATAGGCGATCTGACCGTAACTGCCTTGTTAACGCCGGGGCATACCCACGGTTCAATGTGTTTTGAAGTTGAAATAAACGGCAAAAAGATGCTTTTCGCCGGCGACGAGGTATTTTATAATGGATTTATAAGTGTGCTGGCGCCGCCTTTATCAGATTACGCCAATTACCGACGGGGACTCGCGCGTCTCTGCGGCCGCGGGATAGACGGCCTGTTCCCCTCGCATCTGATGTGGACGCTCCGAGGCGGTCAGAAACATATCGACAAGGCTATGAGGAATTTTACAGAAAGACAGCGCCCGGATTTGAAATTGTATTCGTGAAAGCCGGGGTTTATTTTTATAACGGGAGGTTTCTATGTTAAGGTTGGAAGGTCGATCAGCCCTGGTAACCGGCGCCGCGAGGGGCATTGGCCGCGCTGTGGCCCTCGCGCTTGCTGAAAACGGGGCGGACGTGCTGGTCAACACGCGTAATGAGGATACATTGGACGCTGTATACAACGAGGTCAAAAAGATCGCGAAGGGCAAGATCGCGAAATTCCGCGCTGACGTGGGCGATGAAAATCAGGTTAACGCCATGTTCGATCACATGATAAACGAGTTCGGCAAGGTGAATATTGTCGTCAACAACGCGGCTATTGGTGTGAATAAGCCTATTTTGGAATACGATACCGAATTTTACATGGAACATTTGAGGATTAACCTTCACTCCGTTTACCACATCAGTCTTAGGGCTGTGAAAGAGATGATTAAGCGCGGCGAGAAGGGGAGTATTATCAATTTTTCATCCATTGGCGCTCAAAAACCACACAGGCAGATGCTGGCTTACGACACATCCAAAGGCGGTGTCGAAGCAATGACAAAAGCGTTCGCCCTTGAATTCGCGCCTTGGGACATAACCTTTAACGCGGTTTCGCCGGCTTCTATCCTGGGATATTTTGTTAAAGAAATGCCGAAAGACGTTGCGGAACGGAGAAATATCCTTGATTTCGCCACTCCCATACCGCGTCAGGGCACTCCACGGGATGTGGCAAACCTCGTGCTTTTCCTGGCCAGTCCCGAGTCATCCTACATCACGGGTCAGGTAATTAACATAGACGGCGGGCTTTCTTCGCAGGCAAGGCCGCCAATCATATCTCAACTTGATATAACGCCGGATAATATCGAGGAAAGGCATTTGCTATGACCGATAAACACGTTTTATCGGATTTGGGAGTAATAACCGGCCATTCATTTCAGAAGAAGTATGTAACCTCAAACGCCGCGCCCGTGGAAATCGGCGCGGTTTATTACAGGCGTTCCAACCCGCCGGAACATGACTGGGAAAGGGATTACATAACCGCGCGTGAAGACGGCCACATCATGTTCCGGCATTGGTTCACTTGGAACGCCATCAATATCGCGCCTGACATATATGATTTCGAGTCTTTTGACAAGCACCTGGAACTTGCCGCGAAACATGGCATTAAGACCATTATAGCCGAGCATATATATGAGGCACCCGACTGGCTTTATCATAGATACCCTCACGCGCGCCGTGAGCTGGCGAACGGGAACACACACAGCAGTTGTATGGGCGACTCCAACGCCACAGGCATTACGCGCATGTGCCTGGATAACAAAGAAGTGCTGGAAGAAGCCAAAAAATTTCTGTATGAGCTGGCACGTCATTACCGAGACGTTCCGGGTCTGTACGGGTACGATATCTGGAACGAATGTTCCCTTTATAACGCCAAGGAAATGTGTTACTGCCCCGCCAGTCAGGCGGCTTTCAGGGAGTGGCTGAAGCGGGAGTACGGCGGCAATCTGAATAAACTGAGAAACGCTTGGCGGCGTTACAGTCTGACGTCTTGGGATGAAATAGAAATGCCGCGCCATATACAGCCTTATCCGGACACAATAGATATGGTTCGCTTTCAGAACGACAACGCCCAAATGTGGATGGAGATCCGCGAAAGCGTTATACGCGAGGCTGATCCCAAGCATTATATAGCGGCGCACGGCAACGCCAAAACATTCAGCGATCTGCCGGCGTGCGGCGACGATTACCGAGCCGCTGAACACTGCGATATATTCGGCTATACGTTTTGGTATGGTAACCGCTGTCACGCGATGCTGGGCGGAGATATGACCCGGTTGGCGGCCGGCGGAAAAGAATTTTGGAGGGCCGAGGCGATCGGCAATTCAGACTGGCAGGGGCGGGGCGGCCGGAAAACGCCGATTTTGGAAAAAGAAGAAATGAGCGACCCCAATAATATACGCTTGGACGCGATGATGTCTTTCGCCGCCGGCGCCCGCGGATATTTAAACCCGCGATGGCGCGCGTTGCAGGACGGAGGACTCTTTGACGCCTTCGGATGGTATAATTTGGACGGAAGCCGAAGTGAGCGCTCGGAAGAGGTGAAACAGATAGCACGGTGGGCTGACAGTCCTTCATGCCGCGAGCTTTGGACCGCACGGCCAATCCGAGGCGAAATCGGCTTGCTGCTGATTGAAGAAGCGCAGATCCTTTGCTATGCCATGTACGGAGATACAGATTATTATTCACTGACGTATCAAGGCGCGTACGAGGCGTTTTTACACGTTGGCGTTCAAGCCGATCCCATCAGGCTATGGTAGATTGACGATTATAAAATCATTTACGCTCCCTTTCCCACCGCGTTAAGCGATGAGACCCTCACGGCGCTGACAAAATGGGTAGAAAACGGAGGAACGCTGATTGCGGAGGGATGTTTTGGCTATTTCAGCGCGCACGGTCACGCGTATGAGCGTCAGCCGTCGCGCGGGCTGGACAAATTGATTGGCGCCTCGCGGGACAGAGTGTCATTCGGGCCGGATATGTGGCATGAGCTAGAGCTTAGCACGCATTACGGGCGGTTGGCCGGGGGCGTTTATCGACAGAGCTTTATCCCGGACGCCTCTGAACCTTTCGCTTTTTACGATGACGGAGAAATCGCCGGCGTGGAGTCCGATTTCGGCGAGGGCAAAGTACGTGTAATCGGCACGATGGCGGGGTATGGGTATAAACAAAACCCTAAGCGCGAATACTTGGGCTTTTTTTCATCCGCTCTGCCGTTCGCCGGTACAAGACAACTGCTTCGGACTGAACACAATACCGGTGTTATCGCGCGTGTTTGGGCAAATGAAAGTAACGTCTATTTATGGTGCCTTAATACGCGGAACTATGCGCAGCGAGTCCTCTTGGCGCCGGATAATGAAAGGCTCTGTTTTTCCGATGCCGCGCCTCTGCGCGGCGGGCCGGCGGAACTCCGGAACGGGCTTTTGGGTTTCCTCGCGCCCGCTAAAGACGCTGTCGTTTATAAGTTGAGTTAAGAGGTGTGATGAGATGATAAAAACAGTAATTAAACGGAACAGCGAAGCGGCGGCTGTGATATTCGGGTGCGTTCAGATGGAAAAAAAGCTGGCGGTTTGCGCGTCGCCGCCGGAGTCTGTGGAGATTCACATCGCCCCGCGCGAAGAATGGCCGTGTTCTCTTAAGCCGCAGGGGTATCGGATTAATACGCGCGGTAATAATGTTATCGCGACAGCCGCGGACGAATCCGGCGCTATGTACGCGGCGCTGGATATTATGGGGCATTTCGCGGCAGGCGCTTCAACAGCCGAACTCACGGTTGAAACAGTGGAGCCGTATATTGAGAAACGCGGCATTAAGTTTAATATCCCGCTGGACGCCAGGACGCCCAGTTACACCGACAGCGGCGGCAGCGCTCAGGAGAACATATCCGACATGTGGGATATGGATTTTTGGCATGGTTTTTTGGATCGGATGGCTTTGAATAAATTCAATGTTTTGTCGCTGTGGAATCTGTCTCCAGGCCCCTCTTTGGTTCGCGTTCCTGAATACCCCGCCGCGGCGCTGGACAATGTCACGCGGGCCGATCATATGCCTTGCTCCGATCTGCGCGGCTTAGAGATGTATACATCCGAGCAGCGGAGTTCGCTTACAGTCATCAAATATATGACCATGGACGAGAAGATCCGGTTTTGGCGTGAGGTTATGGCTTACGCTAAAGATCGCTGCGTTGACGTGTATATATTTACCTGGAATATTTTTATCTTTGGCGCCGAAGATACGGGTTACGGCTTCACCGACAGCCTGAGCGATCCGATTACCGCGGATTATATCCGTTGCACGATCAAATCGCTGGTATCGACGTATCCGTTGCTGGCGGGCATCGGGGTTACGGCGGGGGAAAACATGCGCAAGGACTGGAAGGAGGATGTGCGTGAGGATATAGAGTGGATTCGCGCTACATACGGTCAGGGGATTATCGACGCTCTGTCGGATGAACCCGGGCGGCCGTTTACGCTGATTCACCGTTCCCATATGACTTCGGTCGCGCGGATGGAGGATATTTTCGCGGATTTCCCTTATAATTTTGAACTCAGTTTTAAATACTCTATGGCGCATATCCACTCGGCGGTTAAGCCAGGCTTTGGAGACGCGTTTTTTAAACAGCTCAAAAACGGAAGAAAGACTTGGCTTACCTTGCGTGACGATGATTTTTACATGCTGCGCTGGGCGGATCCGGCGTTCGCGAGGGACTATATCTTGAATATGCCAAAGGATTTGATCCGCGGTTTCTATCTGGGACCGGACGGCATTATCTGGGGCAGGGAATATGATTTACGGGACGAATCACAAAACGGTTCATTTTATATGGACAGACATTTTTGCAAATTCAACGTTTGGGGCCGGATCGCTTATCAGCCCGATTATCCGGAAAAACGGCTGCTGGCCGGGTTTACAGAGCGTTTCGCCGATAAGGCGGAAAACGTATATAGGGCACTGAGCTTGGCTTCAACGGCCATACCCATTCAGCAGCGTGTTTATTGGCATGATTTTGACTTTCAATGGTATCCCGAAGCTAGTTGTAGTTATCTTCAGGAAGAAGAAATGTTGATTTTCCACACACTCAATGATTTCATCCGCGGCAAGGCCTGTCCCGGCGCGAATACACTTTCGATAAATGAATATGTTGATCAGTTTATGGCTGATTCCGACTATGCGCCGGGCAACGCGTTTGAGACGCCTGTTATGGCGGCTGGTAATATGATACGCAACTGTGAGTCGGCGCTTGAGTATTTAGACGCGCTGGATGGCAAGCGAGGTTTTGAACGGGACTTTATTGAGGATATTAAGGCGATGGCGAATTTGGGACTATATTACGCGCACAAGATTCTGGCGGCGACAGAACTGCTGCTTTACCGTAGAACTTCAGCCGCTGATCATAAAGAGAGCGCGGTTATGGAAGCTGAGAAGGCATATGGCTGCTGGCGCGTATATTCCGCCTCAATTAGTCAGCGTTATCGCCCGCTGCGGCTTAGCAGGCTGCGTTCAGCGGTCAGCCCTGATATGTTTAACGGCTGCGCGCGTTTTGATATTGCTATCTCGCAAGAAGGGCTCTCTGTAAAATGAGAGCCTTTTTTTATTGCCGGTGTGCTGACGAATCGCGTTATGAGGTAACGAAACAACCGTTCCCATCATCCGAAATATCCCTGCGTCACAGTTATTAAAATCTGATAATGATTATATATTTCTAAAAAAAAAATTATTCGCTATTGATTTAGTTATAGTGAAGTGCTATAATAAACTCGTGTTAATAAATAAAACTATAGTAATATTATTATTCTCTAAGGAGGAGACAATGATTAATGTCGCCATCGTCGGCACGGGCAATATTTCCAGGATGCATATTGAGGCCTACAAGGCTTTTCCCGATCGCTGCAAAATAGTAGCCCTCGTCGATATCGTGCCTGAAAAAGCTTGGGAGCGGAAGAAACGCTTTGAATTGAACGACGCGGAGGTGTTCAGCTCACATAAAGACATACTGAGCAACCCGGATATTGATTTGGTAAGTGTTTGTACGCCGCCTTACTGCCATGCCGAGATCAGCGTTGACTGCCTGAACAGCGGGATAAATGTGCTGGTGGAAAAGCCTATGGCGGTATCGCTGGAAGAGTGCGACGCGATGATTGAAGCCGCGAAGGCAAGCGGCAAGGTCTTTTCGGTTGTAGCGCAAAACCGCTTCCGCGGTCCCATAATGAACCTGAAAAAGACGCTGGATTCCGGCCTGCTCGGCAGAGTGCTTCACGCCCAGGTTGATTCATTCTGGTGGCGCGGGCACTGCTACTATGACTTGTGGTGGCGCGGGCTGTGGGAAAAAGAAGGCGGCGGCTGCACATTGAACCACGCCGTGCATCATATAGACATGCTCGGCTGGATCATGGGCGAACCTAAAACGGTTACGGCGGTTATGTCCAACGCCGCTCATGACAACTCGGAGGTAGAGGACGTTTCCGTAGCTATTTTGGAATACGGCAAAGGCGCGTTGGCCCAAGTCACCAGTTCGGTGATACACCACGGCGAGGAGCAGCAGCTTATCTTCCAAGCGGAAAAGGGCAGGATTTCGGCCCCTATGAAACTGGTTACGAGTGTTTCTATGGAAAACGGCTTTCCGAGAGAGGGCGGCGACCCGGAGCTTGCAAAACAGGTACAGGAATATTATGACGGTTTACCCGAAGTCAAGTATATAGCGCACGACGGTCAGATTGACAATGTGCTGACCGCGATTGAAAATGGCGTGGCTCCTTTGATAACCGGCGAAGACGGTCGGCTCACTATCGGTTTGATAACCGCCATATACAAGGCGGGCGCCGAGAAACGCGCTGTAGCTTATCCGATATCCAATGATGATCCGTTTTACAGCGCGGAAGGTATACTGAAGAGCGTTCCGCGTTTCTTTGAAAAAACCGTGTCGTTGGCGGAGCTTTCAGGCAATATCAGCGTCGGCGGCGACTATAAAAATATCTATAACATGGGAGGGAAATGATGGGGGCGGACGGCATGAATTATGCCCCGAAAGGGGCGAAAAGCGCGGTGGTGAAGCCCGGCGAGTTTATATTCTCCGCAATCGCGCTGGATCACGGGCATATTTACGGCATGTGCAACGGCTTAACGGAGGCCGGAGGAACGCTTAAAAGTGTTTATGACCCCGATCCCAATAAGGTCGCGGCTTTCTTGAAGGCGTACCCCGGCGCGCGGGCCGCCGCTTCCGAGGAGGAGATCCTCTCCGATCCGGAGGTGCTGCTGATAGCCGGAGCGGCGATCACATCCGAGCGCTGCGCTTTGGGCCTGAGGGTCATGAACGCCGGGAAGGATTATTTTACCGATAAAGCGCCGCTTACCACGTTGGATCAGTTGGCGGCGGCGAAAGAAACCGTCACGCGCACCGGGCGCAAATACGCGGTTTACTATTCCGAGCGTCTGCATGTGGAAACCGCCGTTTTGGCGGGACAATTGATAGAGGATGGGGCTATCGGCAGGGTTATCCAGGTACTGGGCTTGGGCCCGCATCGCCTGAACGCGCCTTCCCGGCCTGAATGGTTCTTTAAGAAAGAACAGTACGGCGGGATTCTGTGCGACATCGGCAGTCATCAGATAGAGCAGATCCTGTTTTATACCGGCGCTAAAGACGCCACAATTTCATACAGTCAGATAGGCAATTTCAACCATCTCCAATACCCTGAGCTGGACGATTTCGGCGACGCGGTTCTGGTAACGGATAACGGCGCGGCGGGGTATTTCCGTGTGGACTGGTTTACGCCCGACGGACTGCGGACGTGGGGAGACGGCCGCACTATTATTCTAGGAACCGAGGGATATATAGAGCAACGTAAATACATTAACATAGGTGCGGACGACGGCCCCGGGCATTTGTTCCTTGTGAATGGCAAAGGGGAACAGCACATGCGCGTTGACGGCAAGGTGGGTTACCCGTATTTCGGTCAGTTGATTCTGGACAGCCTGAACCGGACCGAGAACGCCATGACGCAGGAACACGCCTTTAAGGCCGCCGAACTCTGTGTGAAGGCTCAGGCGCAAGCAAAGGTTATCCAGTAGTTTATGATCCGATTATAGAAGGAAGTGAACCGTGCTTATGGAAGACGCTGCCCGGAACGCGGCTCAGAAGAAAAGGGGCTCCGCGACACTGAAGCTGATGCGGACAAACTACAGTCTCTACATAATGCTTCTCCTGCCATTGGCGTACTTCATAACGTTCCGATATATACCGATGACGAATATCGTCGTGGCTTTTAAGGATTACAGCATCTTTAAAACCGTGTGGGAAAGCCCTTGGGCCCAAACGGGCGGTTCTCTGGATCTATTCAAGTATTTTAAGCAGGCTTTTAAGTCCGCCGAATTCTTGAGGGTGCTGGGCAATACTATTACGCTGAACTTTTTGGATCTGGCTTTCGGATTCTTTTTCCCGGTTATTCTGGCGTTGCTGCTGAATGAAATCACGTTCCGCAAATTCAAGCGCTTTACCCAGACCGTATTGTATATGCCTCACTTCCTTTCATGGATCATCATCTACGGAATGGCCGCGCAGATCTTCGCCCCCCAAAGCGGCGTAATCAACATCATGCTGCGCAATATCGGGCTGGGACCCATACATTTTTTGGACGATAAGCTGCTGTGGATTTTTACTTACGTATTCCTGGGGATATGGCAAAGCGCGGGTTATAACACGATTGTGTACCTGGCCGCGATCACCGGCATAAACCCGGAGCTTTACGAAGCGGCGGAGGTGGACGGCGCGGGCAGGCTGCGCAAGATCGTGCACATAACCCTTCCGGGTATCCGGCAGACTATTGTTGTCATGCTGATCCTCAACATGGGGCGTATACTGCAGATCAGTTTCGACCGGCCTTACGCGCTGGGTAATACGCTTGTGCGATCAGTGGCGGATGTAATAAGCACTTATGTATACCGCGTGGGTATTGTGGCGCAGCAGTTCTCGCTCACAACCGCGGTTGGGCTGTTTCAGTCGGTTGTCTGCCTGATTTTCCTTATCGGGGCGAACATAATCACTGAAAAGCTCGGCGAGAAAGGCATCTGGTAGGGGGTGATACCATGGCAAAGGAACATATGTCTCGCGGAAGCAACGCTGTGGTAAAGTCCACCGCTAACCGAATCATAGACATGATTGTGGTTCTGGTGTGCTTGATCGCTATCGCCGTCTGTCTGCTGCCCATGATGAACGTGCTGGCTGTATCGTTAAGCTCCAAGGCTGCCATAACGCGGAATTTAGTGTACTTCTGGCCTGTGGATCTGGATCTGGAAGCCTACAAAAGCGTTTTCAATGATTCAGGCATGCGCCATACGCTCTGGCTTTCTGTGGTGGTTACGGTGACCAGCACGCTCTTCTGTATGCTCATGACCACGCTGTGCGCCTATCCGTTATCGCAGCGCAGGTTTCCGGGCCGCGCGTTATTCAATACCCTAATCATCCTGACGATGTATTTCAACGCGGGGATGATTCCGGATTATTTGAATATCAAACGCCTTGGGCTGCTGAATAATTTCTGGGTTATGGTGCTGCCCGCGGGCATCAGCGTGTTCAACATGATTATTCTGAAGTCTTTTTTCCGGAATATACCAGAGAGCTTACAGGAGTCGGCGGAGATGGAGGGCGCGTCCCATTGGACGATCTTAAGCCGCATTTATCTGCCGCTGTCGACCCCTGCTCTGGCGACTATCGCTCTGTTCTACGCGGTAGGGCGGTGGAACGGCTTTCAAGACGTCCGTCTGTACGTGACGGATCCAAAGCTGTATACAATACAGTTCAGGCTGTATCAGATCATCATGAGGCAGGCTTCGACAGACGCGAATATGGAGGGCGTGCAACTGCTGGTGGATTCGGACAGCATCCGCGCGGCCAGCGTAATGTTCGCGACCATACCGATATTGGCGGTGTATCCGTGGCTGCAGCGGTACTTTGTTTCCGGCGTGACCATTGGGGCTGTGAAGGGTTAACGCAATCTTATTATTACAGGAGGTTTATAATGAAAAAAGTAAATTGGTTTTGCCTGATAATCGCCGGCATAATGGCGCTCTCTATGCTCGCCGGCTGTTCGGGGAATAATAACGCCCCTGCGGCATCATCCGCCGCCCAGGCGTCCGAGTCGGCAGCCGCTCCGGCGGAATCCGCGGCCGCGTCTGAATCAGCGGCCGCCCCGACGGAAGAAGCGCCAGCGGAGAGGACTCAACTGACGGTCGAGGTGTTCGACAGGGCTAATCAGAACGGAACGGATCCCACCAACAACTATTGGACGGATTGGATGAAGAAAGAAGTCGCGGAAAAGCTGAATATCGACCTTACGTTCCTCAGCGTACCCCGCTCGGAAGAGGTCGCGCAGCTTAATGTGCTGATGGCCGGAGGTTCGCCGCCGGATATCGTGTTTACGTATACGCAGAGCTTGGCGTATGGATATTATAAACAGGGCGGTCTGGCTGATCTGACCGACATCGTCGAGGCTCACGGCCCGACTATCAAGTCTTATCTGGGCGGAGAGGTGCTGGAAACAGGGAAATTTGACGGACGGCTTTATATGATTCCGGCGAAACGCATTTCCCGCGCCACATATAACACCTTTATGCGCAAGGACTGGCTGGATAAACTTGGCTTGGCCGTGCCGCAAACCATGGACGATTTTTACAACGCCCTTGTGGCGTTTAAAGAGCAGAACCCCGGCGGCGTGGATAACGTGATTCCATACAGCATGCATCAGAAGGCTTTTAATTTTAACTGCGGCAATATTCTGGACGCGTTTACGGAAATCTCCGGCATGAGCGACAAGGACAAATTCGTGCTGGGCGTCGCGCAGGACGCAAACAGCACCAATATGCTGTATCCGGGTTTCAAGGAAGGCATCCGTTTCATGAACAAGATGTACAATGAAAGGCTGCTCGATCAGGAATTCGCGCTGCACGCGCAGTATTCGGACGTGGAAACCCTGATTATGCGCGGGCAGGTCGGCAGTTGGACATCCAACTATGACTCGCCGATCCGCACCAGCCCCGGCGTTTACAACCAATTGAAAGAGAATGTTCCGGGCGCGGAAATAATAGTGCTGGACTGCTTCGTTAACACTGGGGACGGTTCGCATATGAGGCAGGAATACGCCGCCAACGGTATCTACAACTTTGTGCCAGCCGCCTCTAAAAATGTCGAGGGCGCGGTGAAGTATTTAGACTGGCTGTGCCAGGACGATGTGCGCACTTATCTGGTTATCGGCGACGAAGGGGTTAATCACACCAAGGACGAGGAAGGCATACCCGTGATGATCAACCTCCAGAACGATCCGCGCATGATGAATTCCCCGAATAACCTGGACTACGCCATGATCGTCAACGGCGTGGATTTAAGCGACATGGATAAGAACCTGAAAGCGATCGCGAAGAGTTATGAGGAACAGTATGTGGACTGGTTTATGGAAGCGTACGAGACAGCCATGCGCGACGCGGTGGTATTTGTGGAGACGGTTGTGCCTTTCGACTCCGAAGGCCAGTATGGCACGTCACTGAACGAAAAGCGCTACGAGGTTTTGGCAGCGGCGGTCACCGCCAGCGAGGCGGATTTTGACGCGGTTTATGACGCGGGCATACAGGAATGGAAGGATACAGGCGGTCAGGTTTGCTTGGACGAACGTGAGGCTTACTGGGATTCGACGCATTAAACTGGAGACGTGAAAAAAGGCATAGTAATATGCCTTTTTTCACGCCTAAAAAATCGGTTTGTTCTTATTGCACATGTGAGCCATTTTGACGGAAATGTTCGTCTCATCTGTTATGATCTCAAATAGAATATCCCTGATATCGTGGTCGGAGAACCCGAAGTATATCCTGCGGTAGAACTCCACGTTATCTAAACACCTATGTATCATCTTTTCACATTCCGCGTATAAATCCCATGACATCGGTCTCTGCGGCAGCTTGCCGCTTGTCTGCAGAGTTCGCCCCGCCAGTCTTTTGTATATGTCGGCGAAGTATTTCGCGTGCTTATGCTCATCCATACATATCAGCCGCAGTATTTCCTGATCCGAGGGATCCTTCGCGAGCTTGCTCAGTTTGCGGAAACATACCTCGCTCTCTTTTTCACTCTCCCAAGCGGACTGTAGAATCTCCAAAACCTTTTGATTGGGCGGCGTCAGCCGCTGTTTGCTGTATAAGTCCATACTCTCCTCCTCTTATCGCGGTAATACCATTCATTTATTAATATATTCATGAAGTGGTAAAATTTACATATATTTTTTCCAGTATATTTCTGAAAAGGAAAAGAATAATAATAAGAGAATATAATGGAAAAATATAATGGAAGAGGAACGGATATGCTGAAAAAGATCCTTGTATTGTCAATCGGGCTTTTATTTCTGACCGGTATATCGCCTATTGAAAAAACGGAGCTGCGGGAAGGCGAGATAACGGCGGAAAGCCTTAACGTGCGTACGGGGCCCGGCGTGGAGTACCCCGTAATCAACAGCTTGAGCAAGGGAGATAGATTGCGTGTACTCGGTTCGCTTGGGGGGGACTGGCTTGTGATATTAATGCCCGATGATTCCGTGGGAACGGTTTCGGGTGAATATGTACAAGTGGAAGAGCCGGTCGAACCGGAGCAGCCGGCAGCGACGGACGAGACGCCGGATGATCCGGAGATTTATGAAGGCTCGGCGCCGGAAGAGGAGGCAGAGGAGCCGGAAGAGCTCGCGGTCCCCGACGACGAGCGATTATTCTCGCTGGTTAATGAGTTTCGCGTGAATTTCGGCCTGGTTCCGTACAAATGGGACGATCGCCTGAACAGTATCGCGGCCCTTAAGGCGGAGGACATGGCTGATAATAAGTATTTCAGCCACGACTCACCGATATACGGCACCCCCTTCGCAATGCTTCGGAGTATGGGGGTATTCTATAAAACCGCGTCCGAAAATCTGGCGCGCACAACCGGCGTTCAGGAAGCTTTCAATAAAATGGCGGGGAATTTAGCGCATAGGTCCAACTTGGTCAGCAAACGCTATACCAACATGGGAACCGCCGTAATCGACGATTCCGAGACTCCCGGTAAAAAGCTTATCGTGCTGCTCTTTACCGAAGTATAATTCTGAAAACGTGTTTTTGTGTTTTTATGTAAATCGTGATATGATTAATAAAATAATTTATAGGGGGTATTTTGAGTGAGAAAGATTAGACTGGGAAAATCGGGCATGGATGTTCCAGCTGTCGCCGTAGGCTGCATGCGTATAAATAAGCTTGAGCGGCGCGCGGCGGAAGCGTTTGTAAAAACAGCGCTGGAACTCGGCGCGAATTTTTTTGATCACGCCGATATCTACGGCAAGGGTGAATGCGAGCGTATCTTCGCGGAAGCCGTCGGCATGAACAGCGGCGTCCGCGAAAAACTGATATTGCAATCGAAATGCGGCATTGTGCCGGGTAAGATGTTTGATTTCTCCAAGGCGCACATCCTTGAGGCGGTGGACGGCATACTGGGCAGGCTTAAAACGGACTATCTGGATGTGCTGCTGCTGCACAGGCCGGACGCGCTGGCGGAGCCGGACGAGGTCGCCGAAGCGTTCAGCGTCCTGAAAGCAAACGGCAAGGTACGGCATTTCGGCGTATCCAATCAGGATCCATATTTTATTCAGTTGCTTCAGAATTCCATGGATATGCCGATAGTGGCTGACCAACTGCAGTTGAGCCTGACTAACGCCACGCTCATTACCCAAAGCCTGAACATAAATATGTTGGACGCGCCCGCGGCGGACAGGGATAACGGCGCGCTGAATTACTGCAGGCTCAACAATATAACCGTTCAGGCTTGGTCCCCGTTCCAATACGGCATGTTTGAGGGCGTGTTTCTGGGCAGTGAAAAGTTTCCGGAATTGAATAAGAAAATTGACGAGATAGCGGAGAAGTACGGCGTTACGCCGACCTCGGCGGCTCTCGCGTGGATCCTGAGGCATCCGGCCAAGATAATGCCCGTCACCGGCACGATGAATATTGAGAGGCTGAAAGACTGCATAAAAGCCGCGGATACAGATTTGTCCCGAGAGGATTGGTACGCGCTGTATCTGGCGGCGGGGCACAGGCTGCCGTAAAACATTCTTAAAACATGAATATTTTAGTAAAAAAAGTTCAACCTAAATTTAGGTAATTTAAACCCGGCTGAAAAAGCCGCCTGAATTTAGGAGGACAGATATGGCAGTAAGCAAAACACTTAAACGCGCCGCCGCATGTATCCTGCTTTGCGTTTTCCTGGCGCAAAACGCCGTGAATGCCAACGAAACACCCGCCGCCGGGGAAACCCTCCCCACCATGGCAGTCAACGCGAAGGCCGCGCTTCTGATGGAACCTGTTACCGGCCGGATATTGCTGGAACAGAACGCTCACGAGAAACTAGAACCGGCCAGCGTAACCAAGGTCATGACAATGCTGCTGATCTTTGAAGCCTTGGATCAGGGTAAGATCAATTGGGACGATACCGTTACATGCAGCGAACACGCCGCCTCCATGGGCGGTTCGCAGGTATATCTGGAAGCGATGGAGCAGCAGAGCGTACGCGATCTGGTTAAGGCAATAGTGATCTCATCCGGCAACGACGCCGCCGTGGCAATGTCGGAGTTTATAGCGGGCAGCGAGGAAGGCTTTGTTACAATGATGAACACCCGCGCCAAGGAATTGGGCATGAATGACACGCATTTTGAAAACGCCTGCGGACTTCACGCGGACGGCCATGTGACCAGCGCGTACGATATCGCGCTGATGAGCCGCGAATTGATAATAAAGCATCCCAAGGTGTTCGAGTATACGTCCATCTGGATGGATAAGATGACGCATAAAACAGCGCGGGGAGTTGAGGAATTCGGTCTCTCCAACACAAACCGCCTGATAAAGAGCTACCCCGCCGCGACCGGCCTTAAAACCGGTTCGACGTCGCAAGCCCTCTATTGCATTTCCGCGACCGCCGAGAAAAACGGGCTTCAATTAAACGCTATTATATTGGGAGCGCCGGATCCCAATACACGGTTCGGTGAAGCCATTAAGATGATGGACTACGGATTTGCCAATTACGCCATGGCAAAGGGCGACCCGACAGATACGCTGATCGGGGAAATCCCCGTGATAAAGGGTGAAAAAGAGCAGGTTCAGATAAAGATAAAGAATCAGGTGTGCGCTCTGATACCCAAGGGCAAGAGCGTCGAGTTGGAGAAGAAGATCGAGCCGATGAGCGCGGTCAAAGCGCCTTTCAGCAAAGACACAAAGGCCGGGGAAATCGTGTATTTGTACGAAGGTAAAGAGGTCGGCAGAAGCGAACTAGTAACCGCGGAGGATGTGAAGCGCGCGGCTTTGCCGGATATTATGGGCAGGGTGCTTAACGGCTGGTTTAAATAGAAGGAACGCGGGCTTAGATGGCCCGCGTTCTTTTAATTCTTTCATCGAGCTATTCGTGTCTTTTACGCCTACCATAACTAACTTTGACGCGCCTGAAAACGGCGCACAACTTCTCCAACTGTTTTTGTCTTTCAGGTAATAGTGCCATGCTATCCCCTTTCATATGTTATTCCATATCAATGCCAGCCGCTAATCTAAATTCCTGCGGGGAAACACCCACGCTTTTACGGAATACCTTTGCGAAGTAGTTAGGATTTTGAAATCCAACGCGCTGCGCTATATCGTAGATCTTGTGCTTTTTATCCAATAGAAGCTTTTTCGCGATCAAAATCCTTTGCGCGTTAATGTAACTGGAAAGATGTCCTCCTGTGACATTTCGATACAAGCGGGATAAATAGCAAGGATTAATACGGTACTTTCTGGAGATTTGATCCAATGAAAGATCTCCGTCCAAATATGTGGCAATATATTCATGTATACTACTGATCAATTGTTCGTATGGCTGCTGTTCGCCTTCTTCCGGGCGTTTTTCCACAGTGCCGTAAATCACTTTGCCCGGAATCCTATTTTCGCGAAGCGCGGAAACAAAATACTCATTCTTTTCATATAATGCGTCCCAAGGCAGCGCGTAAGCCATAGCGAATGAAATTAGCACGCCCATATTGTTGTACAGCATATCCTGGATTTTCTCAAATCGCCCAAGCAAAAAATCCCCTGTCAGAGAATTATCCTCCTGAAAAATAGCGGAGATTGTTTGTGTCTTCATAAAGTAACGCGATAATATCGCGTTACCGCCTAGTTCACGGTACATGGTCTGAATCATGTGTTCCAATTCGCGACCGCGATCAGCACCGCTCAAACTACCCCATACATTCACACGTATATGCGTTAAATGGACAGGACTGCCGGCGGACAAAACCTGATTAAGAGATTCTTGAAGAGTTAGGGAAAGATTGCCGTAAGATTGTCCGTTCTCCAAAAGTTCTTCCATTAACAGGCAGCGATTACTCTCCATACTTTTTTCCAGTTTATCGCGTAAGTATTGAACCTCCAGAATTTGACGCGTTTCGTCTTCCAAAGTTTGTATCGCCCGTCGCGCGCATTCTTCTATATCACAGTCGTCAACCGGTTTAAGTAAATAATCAAACGCGTTTAGATGGATAGCCCTCTTAGCGTAAGAAAAGTTATCATAACCTGTCAGGAATACGCATTTTAACCTGC
>JAISZF010000086.1 GCA_031269415.1 Clostridiales bacterium | reverse complement strand
CGTTGGGAGCATATCCCGGTGTTGACGCGGAGGAAAGAGGCCAGAGCGCGGCTATCGCCAATAACCTGATGGAGATGATGACGCTGAAGGTACCGATCTTCAGCGTCCTTACAGGTAACGGCGGCAGCGGCGGCGCTCTGGCTCTGGCGGTGGCAAATGAGATTATTATGCTTGACAACGCGATGTTAAGTGTTATTTCGCCCAAGGGATGCGCTGAGATACTCTGGAAAGACTCCAAGCGTTATCTTGAGGCGGCCGAAATGATGAGGATGACGGCTCAGGACATTTATGAATTGGGGTTTGCCGATATTATTATAAATGAACCGGAGGGCGGGGCGCATACGGATGTGATTTTGACTTGCGAAAAAATTAAGAATGTTTTGAGCGTGCTGGTAGAAAAATATAGTCATGTCAGCGGCCATGACGCGCAAAGAATGAGATTCAGGAAATTCCGGCAAGTACGGCCACGCTGAGATTCCAACAGGAAGGCTGTCATTATGGAGCTTACAGAAAAAATCAGAGCGTTATCCCAGACGATGCGCGCCAACGGCATTAAGGTATTGGAGATTAAAAACAGCGACGGGGAAATAAAGATTGAACTTTTTCCTCTGAAAGAAACGGAAATTCCGGAACGCGAAATTCTGCCGGCTGAACAATCTGTTAAAATTCCCGCGCCTATTATGGGCGTCGGGTACCTAGCGTCATCCGAGGACGCGGAACCCTTCGTAACCCCCGGGGACAGGATCAAAAAAGGCGATGTCTTATGCATAATCGAAGCGATGAAAGTCATGAATGAGGTCATCGCTGATTGTGATTACGAGATTCTGGAAGTCTGCTTTGAAAACGGCCAAATTATCGAATATGGTCAAGACCTGTTTAAGGTAAAAAGAATCGAGGCGGCGGATGTACACTAAAATGTTTATCGCGAACCGCGGTGAGATCGCGGTTCGGGTAATCAACGAATGCAGGAAGCTGGGAATAAAGACCGTCGCGGCTTGTTCCGATACGGAACGCAACGCGCCGCATATGCGGATTGCGGATAAGGGATACTGTATCGGGGCGGCCGCCGTAAAAGACAGTTACATGAACGCGCGGGCAATTATAAACGCCGCGCTTATTACCAAATCCGACGTGATTCACCCCGGTTACGGTTTTTTGTCCGAAAACACGGAATTCGCGAAATCATGCGAACAGCGGGGCGTTTCGTTTGTCGGGCCGGCGAGCGATACCCTAGCGCAGGCGGCGAACAAAATGGCCACGAAACGGATTGCAGTTTCACAAGAGATACCCGTTCTTAAAGGATATTTTGCCGAGGATATAGACGACGCGCTTTCACGCGCGGATGAAATAGGCTACCCTGTAATGATTAAAACGAGTAACGGCGGTGGCGGCGCGGGTATAAAGCCTGTATTCAGCTCCGGTGAGCTTAGGAAAACTCTGGAGTTATTGCAGCCGTTAAAATGCGGCAAGCTGTTCATTGAAAAATTTGTCCGAACGGCCAGGCATATCGAAGTACAAATTATAGCCGACAAATATGGCAATATCTTAACAATCGGCAACAGGGAATGCTCGATTCAGTTACGCAACAAGAAAGTACTGGAGGAATGCCCCGCGCAGAGTTTGAGTGCCGGCCTTCTGAAACGTCTGTACGCGGACAGCCTGAAGTTGGCGAGGGCGTTAAACTATGTTGGGGTAGGAACCATAGAATTTTTGGTCGATAAAGCCGAGAATTATTATTTTATGGAGATGAACGCACGCATTCAGGTCGAACACGGCATTACGGAGATGATTACGGGCATCAATCTTGTGGAGTGGCAAATAAAGATCTCGGCGGGGGAAAAAATCCCCTTCACGCAAGATGAAATAAGGTTTTCCGGCCACGCGCTGGAATGCAGGATCAACGCTCAGAGCTGCGGTCGAATTGACAACTGGTGTCTTAACAACAGCGAGGTAAGGTTTGACCACGCTATAGCCAGCGGACTTACCGTATGGCCGTATTATGACTCGCTGCTTGGAAAACTGATTTCACACGGGCAGACAAGAAGAGACGCTATCAAGAAAATGAGCGGATATTTAAACGACTTACATATAAACGGAATTAAAACAAATATTGAGATGCATAAAAACCTATTGAACAATGACCGCTTCTTAAGCGGTGAATATTATACAAATATATTAGAAAATGAGGGCTATGTTAAGAGATACGCATGACGCGATTTTAGAAGAAGGAATCTTGCGGTTTTTAGGAAAAACATACAACAAGTTTCATTTTTATATCCATGACAGTGTTTCATCGACAAACGACGCGGCTAAAGAGATGGTACGCTCGGGCGGTGCGCCCGGTTCCGTAATTGTGGCAAATACGCAATCATCCGGTCGCGGCAGAAACGGGCGTACTTTTTCTTCGCCTGAAGGCGGTATTTATGCCAGCTTCATATTCGCGGAGGAGCAGATTCCGTATATACGGCAATTTCTCTCGTTTGCGCCATGTATCGCGGCGTGCGCCGTCATGGAGAGACTCCTCGGCGTTCGGCCGTCCGTTAAGTGGCCTAACGATATATTGTTAAACGGCGGTAAGGTATGCGGAATTCTCTCCGAAACCCTGATGGGAACCGATATCAGCGGTATAATCATCGGGATAGGCGTAAATCTTTCAACGGAACTCGAGTCGCTTCCGGAGGAAATCAGGCTGACCGCCAGTACGCTGAAACAATACGCGAACAACCTGAGCAGGAACGAATTCATTGCGGGATTGGTTCGGGAGTTGGACAATATCCGCGCTTCTTTCACAAAAGAGCAATATTTGTCGGAATACAAAAAGAGATTAACAACGTTAGGGAATGAGATTATCGTTATTTCGCGCCGAGGTGAGATACTCGCGAAAGCGCTGGATGTTACTGAAGACGGCGGGCTTTTAATAGAAAAGACGGACGGAGTGGTTGAAAAAATATATGAAGGAGATATCAGTATCCGTAACAGCGCCCGGCAGCGGAGGAAGAGTCCGTGACCTCGCAGAGACCGCTTTTTTTGCCTCCTTCACCGCTGTTTGCTCGCAAATTTCCATACCGCTGCCATTCACGCCCATTCCGATAAACTGCGGTCTGCTTTCCGTATTTATGGCGGGGTGTATTCTAGGAAGCAAGAAAGGCGCTCTGAGCCAAATTGTTTATGTATTGCTGGGTTGCGTAGGGCTTCCGGTGTTCGCTAACTTCCATGGCGGCGCGGGAGCGATAATCGGACCGACCGGAGGGTACATTGTCGGCTATATAGCGGCCGCCTTTATCTCCGGGCTGCCCGGTAAAGGAAGCTGTCATGCCGTCATTACGGGTTTGTCAATGGCAGCGGGGCTTTTCGTCTGCTACGCCTTGGGCACGGCATGGTTTGTCATATCCGCTGGCGTTCATATTACGGACGCGCTGTATATGTGCGTGATTCCGTTTTTAATTGGCGATGCCGTAAAGATAGTATGCGCGATAGTTTTATCAAAGAGATTAAAAATGCTGTACGCTAAAACAACTGGTGAAAGGAAAACCGCATGAAAAGAGACTATATAAATGATACGCGGGTTTGGATTGTAACCCCCTTTGAAAGACCTGACGTTAAAATTGCCGCCGCCGCCGCGAAAGCCGGGGCGTTTCCGGTTCTGCATCTCGGGCGTAACAGCGACGCGGCGACCGCGGCATTGAACGAGGCATCCAAGCGGCATGACGCGTTCGGCGTGTGCCTTGCGGATGAAAATACGCGAAATATATCGCTTCCAAGCCAAGTGAGCAAAATAATCCTGCCATGGGGTATGAAGCCGCCTGAAACAACAAACGCGGAGATTGTCTGGCAGATACTGACTGTAAGCGACGCGCTGAAGGCTTTGGCCGCCGGAGCGAAAACACTGATTCTAAAGGGATGCGAAGGCGCGGGCCTTTGCGGCGCTGATTCATCCTTCATTCTTTTTCAGAAACTGATAAAAGCGGGCGTAAACGCGGAGGCCGAGCTTTTTGTGCAGGGCGGCGCAGGCGTACACAGCGCGGCGGCGTATATTGCCCTCGGCGCGGCGGGCGTGGTACTGGACTCGCAGATCGCGCTGTTTCCGGAATGCGGTCTGCCGCAGGCGCGCAAAACCGTTCTGGGTAAATTGTCCGGAAGTGAAATCCGAGCTTGCGCGGGGTATAATTATTATGTTTTTCCGGGTTCAAATGAATCCGGCGGTATTTCAGAGCTGAATGAGCTGTTCACGTTGATCGGAGCCGAAGAGAGCGATGTCCTTCCTCTGGGGCAGGATATTGTATTGTCCGTTGATCTCGCGGAACAGTATAAAAGATTGAAAGCTCTTGTCCGCGCGATAAAGCGCGCCGCTTCCGGACATTTAAAGCAGGCCCGGATCAGCGACGCTCTGGCGTCCGGAGGCGAAACCGCTGAAAGCCTGGGAACGCGCTATCCCATCACGCAGGGACCCATGGCCCGTATAAGCGATACGCCGGAATTCCTTCGCGGAGTCGCGGACGCCGGCGCGCTGCCGTTTTTGGCGATGGGCATGATGACCGGTCAGGAAGCGGCGGATTCTCTCAGCCGCGCGGCGGAAGCTATGCAAGATAAGCCTTGGGGAGTCGGCATTTTGGGCTTTACATATCCGAAAACAGTGGAGGAACAGACCAAGCTGATTCTGGAAACCAAGCCGCCGTTCGTGCTTATCGCGGGCGCCCGTCCGGGGCAGGGGAAGGCATTCGAGAGCGCGGGTATCCAGGTGCTGTTACACGCGCCGACGCCGGGTACTATGGATATGCATATGAAAGACGGCGCTCGCTCGTTTATTTTTGAGGGCAGGGAAAGCGGGGGGCATGTCGGTCCGCTGTTCTCGACCGTACTCTGGGAAAAACAGATCTATAAGATATTGAATATAGTCAGTTTGTACGAATTCAGGGTCTTTTTCGCGGGCGGCGTACATGACTCGCTTTCCGCGGCGTTTGTTCGCGTCATGACCGGCCCTGTCTCGGCTCGCGGCGTGAAAATCGGCATTCAGTGCGGAACCGCCTATCTGTATACGGAAGAAGCGGTGAAGCTCGGCGCGATTTCGGAAACATATCAAAAGCTGCTTATTGAAAGCGATCATACGGTACTGTTGAAATCAGCCTCGGGGCAGGAAACGCGCTGCGTCCCGACGTCCTATACCGAGTTTTTCAACGCGGAAAAAGCGCGAATGGAAAGTGAAGGGCTGGAAACCGGAGAAATACTTCAGAAACTGGAAAACTTGAATCTCGGTCGACTCCGTATAGCCTCAAAGGGTATTGAACGTACCGACGGACAGCTTATCCCCCTGCCTGAAGAAGAGCGGTTGGAGAAAGGGCTGTACATGACGGGGACGGTTACCGAGCTTACGAAAAAAACATCCGCTATCGCTGAATTACACGAAGATCTCTCTTCCGGCAGTCTGCGTTTGCTGTCTGATATTACCGTGCCTGAGACACGGTCCGAGCGGACGTCTCCGGTAGACATCGCGGTTATCGGCATGTGCGGAATATATCCGAAAGCCGCGGACCTGGATGAATTCTGGCGTAATATTGTTTTCGGATACGACTGTATCTCGGAGGTTCCCAAGGAACGCTGGCCCGTCGAACTCTTCTACGACCCGGACACGAAAGACACGGATCACGCGGTATCCAAGTGGGGAGGCTTTCTGGATAAAACCGATTTTAACGCTTTAGAATTCGGTATTACGCCGCAATCTCTGGCGGCGATTGAACCGGCTCAGTTGCTAAGCCTTCTCGTGACGAAACGCGCGTTGGAGGACGCGGGTTTCACGGATCTGTCACAGGTGGATATGGACGACACGGCGGTGATCTTCGGGGCGCAGGGCGGCGGAGAGCTTCTGGCGGCCTACGGCTCACGGAGCGGTTTGATAAGATTGCTTGGAGAACTGCCGAAGGAAGCTGAAGAGGTTCTCCCGCGTCTGACGGAGGATTCCTTCCCAGGCGTACTGGGCAACGTTATCGCGGGTCGTATCTCTAACAGGCTCAATACCGGCGGGCGCAATTACGTCGTTGACGCGGCCTGCTCCGCCTCGCTCGCGGCCTTGGATTTAGCTGTGGCTGAATTGAACGATCGGAGATCCGATATGGTTATCCTGGGCGGCACGGATTTCCACAGCGGTCTTAACGAATTTCTGATGTTCTCCAGCACGTTCGCCCTATCCAAAAAGGGCCGCTGCGCTACTTTCGACGTGGACGCCGACGGCATAGCCCTCGGGGAAGGCGTAGGCGCGGTTATCCTGAAGAGGCTGGAAGATGCCGAACGTGACGGGAATAAGATATACGCGGTCGTCAAAGGCACGGGCGGCAGCAGCGACGGAAAGAATCTCGGCTTGACCGCGCCCAGCAAGCGCGGACAGATCCGCGCTATGGAGCAGGCTTACGAAACGGCGGGCATAGGGCCTTCCGAAGTTGGATTGGTTGAATCGCACGGTACCGGTACAGCGGTTGGGGACAGGATTGAACTGCTCGCGCTCACCGACGTGTTTTTGGAGGATGGCGCGCGTCCCGGATCGATTGCCCTCAGCTCGCTTAAATCTCAGATCGGTCATACGAAATGCGCCGCCGGGGTCGCCGGGCTTATTAAAATGGTTCATTGCGTCCGGCACGGTATATTCCCGCCCACGCTGCATCTGAAGAAACCGAACGAGGTCTACTCGAAGTCAAGCCCGTTTGCTTTTCGTACCGAGAAAGCCGGATATTGGCACGCCGAACGCCGCGTCGCCGCCCTTAGCGGGTTCGGATTCGGCGGTTCAAATTTCCATGCCCTCATTGCGAATTATCAGGCCGAGAGACCTGAAACGCTCCTTAAAGCGTGGCCGTCGGAACTCTTTATCTTCCCGGGTGAAACCGCAGATGAAGCCGCGGACCTTATGGGTAAGATTATTGAAATGTTAAATATAAACAACAAGCTCAGATTAAGAGATATCGCCTACAGCCTCGCCTCAAACAGACGCGGACGGCCGGTGCGCTGCGCCATTATCGCGGGGACGCGGGACGAGCTTTTAACACGTATCAAAATGGCGCTTGAAGGCGTCGAGAATGAAAATATATATCCGCTGAAGCCCGTTCCCGGCAAAGTAGCCTTTCTATTCCCGGGTCAGGGCAGCCAGCGTGTGAACATGGCCGCCGATCTCTTTATGGTGTTCCCGAAGCTGCGGCGGCTCCTGGACGGACTGCCCGAATATGAACGTATACTCTTCCCCGAATCTGTTTTTACCGATGAGGCGAAGAAAGCGCAGACAGCGGCTATGACCGATACGCGCAACACGCAGGTTCTGCTGGGCGTCGTGGATCTGGCCGTGGCGGAATTGCTAAGGGATTTCGGTATAACGCCGGACATGGCCGCCGGCCACAGTTACGGCGAACTCCCCGCGCTGTGTTTCTCAGGTGCTTTTGACGCGAATGAGCTGCCCGGCCTGAGCCACGTCCGGGCTGAGGCTATCCTGTCCGCCGTTGGGGAGGATCCCGGCCGTATGGCCGCTGTTTTTACAGACGCGGAGACTCTTGAGAAACTGCTTGACGGTGAAACAAACGTCTGGGCCGTGAATTTCAACGCGCCGAGGCAAACGGTAGTGGCGGGAACGAGCGCCGGAATAGACGCTTTCTTGGAGAAAGCCGAAGCCGTTGGCGTTTCAGCCAGTGTAATGAACGTCGCGTGCGCTTTCCACAGTCCGCTGGTTAAGGGCGCCGACACCGATTTCGCCGCCGCGCTGCGGGAAGTTGGGTTCAAAGCGCCGGAGTTCCCGGTATGGTCCAATACGGACGCGGGAATCTATACGTCCTCAGCCGACGAAATAAAGGAACATCTCGCGGAGCATCTCATTAAGCCGGTGCGTTTCGCCGAAGAGATTATAAAAATGAGCGAAGCCGGGGCGGCGGTCTTTGTTGAGGCAGGGCCCGGAGGGGCGCTCATGAAACTGGCTTCCGATATATTGAAGGGCAAAGAGATCGCGACCATCCAAACGGAGCGGGGCGGGACGGAAGGCCTGACATTCTTCCTCCATGGGTTGGCGAAATATATCTCCACCGGAAGGATGTTTAATATAGAAAAATTATTTGAAGGCAGAGAAGCTGTTATGTTGAATGTTGAGGAACCGATAGCCAATAAGAAAAACGGAATTATATGGAATATCGACGGGCGAGCGGCCACACCGGAAAACGGCGAATTGCCGTCACATGCCTGGAAACCTGTTGAGGGTGTGCTTTCGCTGAACGAATTGAAAAAGAGTTTTCCGGATATAAGCATGGAGCGGATCATGATGTCATATTTGGATAATATGAACGCCATGATACAGGATCAGCGCGATGTGGTACTGGGGTATTTAGGCGCGCCTGAAACCGCGTTTGGAACCGGTGGCGCGCGCAGACGGTTCGAATTACCCGAAATGTTCGAGAATGAAACGCCGATGGATATGATCGTTGAGGACGCCTTGCCCGAACAGGCGGAAGCCCGTGAATTGCCCGACATCCTGTCGCTTACAACGGATGAACTGCTGAGCATTATTCTGGAAACTGTCAGCGAAAAAACAGGGTATCCGCTTGAGATGCTGGATCCGGAGATGGATTTTGAAGCGGATCTGAGCATAGATTCCATTAAAAAGATGGATATTGTCGCCGGGTTGAGCGAAAAGGTCAAAATGCCTGAAATAGACGCTGAAGGCATGGACATGATGCTCTTTGAAAAGATGATCTCCATCAAGAAATTCAAGGATCTTACCGAATGGATCGAGCAGCTTGCCCAAGCCGCCGCTGACGGCACGCTGACGGCCGAACCCGCCGCCGAGTTTACCGGCGCTAAGATTGTCGCGGATCTCAGCGACATAAAGCCGGAGAAACCGGAAACAGGCGTAGTACGGTTGGCGCTGTCGGATACGGCTCGACCGATAGAAGAGAAAGATCTGAATAGTGTCAAGGGAAAAACCTTCGCGGTGACAAACGACGGCGACGGCCTTGCCTGGCAGGCAGCCGACTCGCTGAGAAACGCCGGAGCTGACGCGTATATCATTGAAGACGCGGAAGACGCCTGTCTGACGGACTGCGACGGCCTGATCCTGATAAATTCATCTCGCGGAACGAACCGTTATAACATATTTGATTTGTTTAAGATGTTAAAACAAGCGGACATGGAAAAACTTCAGCGAGTGCTTGTGTTGGACGACGCGGCGGCCGCGGCTTTGGAAGCCGGGAATATTTCCGACCCGCCTGACGGCTATTCGGGTTTCTTGAAAACGCTGATCCACGAATATCCTGAGAAATTCTTTAGATCCGCGGCGTTTGAAACCATTTTCGACCCGGAGACCTTTGCGGGTATCGTTATGGACGAATTGACGACCACCGACCTCATCCCGGAGATATACTACCGAAGCGGGGAGCGTTTCTGGACCCTTCCTAAGATCGACACGGTGGAAACCGGGAGTGACGAAGAACAGCGCCAGGCGCTGGACGAAAACTCTGTCGTAGTGGTTCTGGGAGGCGCTCAGGGCATCACGCCGCATGTTGTGGCGCGCATGGCAAAGGAAATACCCTGCCGTTACATATTGATGGGCCGTTCCTCCGTGGAATCGGAGCAATACCCCGCGTTTGGGGCAATTGACGAGATTCGCCGTTACCTGATAGAGCAGGAAGGCATGAAACAGCCAAGGGAGATTGAAGCAAAGGCGAAGCGTATATTCAAGTCGGGCAGGATCGCGGCTTCCGTGGCGATGATTGAGCAAGCCGGAGGGAAAGCGGAATATATTCAGGCCGACGTGACGGACGCGGAGACGTTTACAGCCGCGCTGTCGGATATAAAGCGGCGTTACGGGGCGATAGACGGCGTCATACACGCGGCGGGTATACTGGAGGATAAACTCTTCCGCAACAAGGACGCCGAATCCTTCGCGCGCGTCTATCATACGAAAACACTGCCGATGAAGACCATATTGAGCGAGCTTCTGCCGGATCTCAAATTGCTTGTTCTGTTCAGCAGCATCTCGGCTGCTTTCGGCAACGGCGGCCAGTGCGACTACGCGGCCGGCAACAGCGTGCTGAACATTACGGCGCGAATCTTAAAACAACAGAACCCCGGCCTGAAGGTAGTCGCCGTCAACTGGGGTCCGTGGAGAGGCGCGGGCATGATCGACAGCGCCCTTGAAGCCGAATTCCGCAAGAAGGGGATTATGTTCATTGATTTGGAGACGGGCAGTGAATTCCTTGTAAGAGAATTGAAGTATCGGGACGAGTCTACCGTACTGGCAATCGCCAGCGACGAAGAGACGGCGGCTGATCTTCTGGAAAGAGTCTTCAGCTGAAGATGGGTGAGATGAAGATGGATAATAATGATATCGCCATTGTTGGAATCTCCGTCTACTGCCCGGCGGGAGAAAGCGTTGACGAGTTTTGGCAGGGAATAGCGCGGGGCGGCGATTTTATAACCGACGCCCCGGAGGATGTTATTGAGCCGTATCATTTCAACGGAGAGCCTAACGGCATTGACAAGTTTTACTGTAAACGGGGCGGATTCTCCAAGATGTTCAAATTGGATCCGTTCCGGTACGGCATAATGCCTGTCACCGCCGGCGGAACCGATCCCGATCAGCTCGTTTCGCTGGCGGGCGCGGAGCAGGCGCTGATTGACGCCGGCATTTTTGAAAAGAATATCTCGCTGCAAAATTGCAGCATGATTATAGGCAAAGGCAATTTCTCCGGCACAATCCCGCTGCGCAGTCTGGAGATCATACGCATGTCGCGGCAGTTTACGGAGCTGCTTAAATCCGTGCTGCCGGATCTCACGGACGAGGATCTTGAGAAGGTAAAAAAAGCGTATCAAACTAAACACGGCCGCTATCAGCCGGATATGATGATCGGCTCTATGCCCAACCTCGTAGCTTCGCTCGTCGCAAACCGTTTCGATATGCACGGCCCTGCTTACACGATTGACGCGGCTTGCTCCAGCGGAATCGTGGCGATACATCATTCGATCCAACTCCTCCGTGACGGTCAGTGCGACGTCGCGGTCGCGGGGGGAATGCACGGCGGACACAGCCCAATGTTTTGGGGCGCGTTTGATATACTCGGCGCTATGTCGCATAAACAGGTTATCGCTCCTTTCAGCAAAAGCGCCGACGGATTATTGATTGGTCAGGGCTGCGGGTTCGTCGTGCTTAAAACGCTGCGAAAAGCGATGGAGGACGACGACCGAATCTACGCTGTGATAAAAGAAACCGCCGTTTGCAGCGACGGCGCGTCCGCCCATGTAATGGTTCCTTCCACCGACGGACAGACACGCGCGCTGGAGCAAGCGTGGAGAAAAGCAAAGATGGATCCGGAACGGATCGGTTATGTGGAAGCTCACGGCACCGCCACAATCGTGGGCGATCGGATTGAACTTACAACTTTAAAGAACTTTTTTGGCGATAATACGCGGCCGCGCGCCTACGTCGGATCCGTTAAATCCAACATCGGGCACGCGATGCCCGCCGCCGGAATGATTGGAATTATCAAAACCGCGCTCGCGTTGTATTGGCGTAAAATTCCGCCGACGCTCCACTGCGAGGATCCTCTGGACGCGATGTACGAGTCGCGCTTTATGCCGCCGCAGCAACTCATTGACTGGGACGGCGAGTTGATTCCGTTGGTAGCCGGGGTAAACGCCTTCGGATTCGGCGGCGTCAACGCGCACGCCATAATGACTCCGTACGAGCCCGAAGCGGGCCAGCCTAAAAAACGCCCGAAACCTTATCTGGGCGAGGCGCTGACGATCTCCGCGATCGACGGGCCGGCAATGATCGCGAAACTGGAAACAGGGGATTATACCGATACTGGCGGCGATTACCGTCTTGCGCTTTTCGATCCGGACGAGGCACGTATCCGTCAGGCCATAGAGATCGTAAAGAATGACGCGCCTTGCCGCGGGGAAGGAGACATCTGGTTTACAAACCGCCCTATGCTCACAGACGGAGGCAGGATTGTTTATCTGTTTTCGAATTCCGATATTGAGGCGGAAACGGAGAGTATCAGCGAGATATTGGATCTGCCGCGTATTCAGGATTTCGCGGAAGATCGCGGCAGCGTGTCCGCCGCGGAATTCACGCGGTGGATCGGCAAGGCGGCTCTCGAAAAACTTGGCGTCGAAGCCGATATTGAATATATCACGGCAGTCACAACGGAAGAAATCCAAAGGCTTTACGACGAACATAAAGCTAAGGTATTTATTCAAATCGGAGTCGGCAGCCTTATCGAAAATATTGAGAATATTCTGAAAGGCAAAGAATTCGGAGTGATAGCGACCGGCGTTAAAACGCGCGGCGGGGCTGATCAAATACGACGCTGCATGGCTCTGCTGTTCATAGAGGGACGGCGGGCGGATCCCGCTTTCATGGGCGTTAAACCGCAGTATCGCGTCGAGCACAGCCTGCTGATACTCCCGCGCGGCGTGCCGCTGATGACGGAGCTGCCAGAGATGCATGAGGTGATTCGGCAAAGGTACGGCCCGTCGGGACCGGGGACGGCGCTTACCGAAACGATCTCGCGTCCTTCCGCCAATCCCGTGGCGGCCGCCGCCGATGAAAACATCCGCGGCGCGATAGAGGTTCAGCGCGAACTTACCAAGCTGTTTGAACATCGGAGATCTGTATTAGGCGCGCGGACTTCTGCCATAACCGGACGCGGCGCGAACGAGCGGCGGCCTAGATCGAGAGCCGGCGAAACCTTCCAGGAGATGTTGCGCCTGAAGCTGGAGGATCATCCCTATCTGTTGGATCACTCCATTATACGGCAGCCGGAGGGTTGGCCGATCTCCGAGGATTTGAATCCAGTTGTGCCGTTCGGTATGCTTATAGAATTATTCGCTGAACTCGCGCTGAAGCGCGCGCCCGGAGAGAAACTTATACGTATAGGCAACATGTCGGTGTACAAGTGGGTCGGCCTCGAGAAACCCTTTGAGACGATCGTAAAGGGCAGGTGGATCAGGCAGGACGCTCTGGAACTCTCGATGGGTGAATACGGCAAAGCCGAGTGTACTTTCGCGGACTCATGGCCGGAGCCGCCCGAGGAATACAAGGGAGAAATCAACATCGGCGCCAAGCTTACAGAGGAAAAGTATTCGATCTCGCAGTTATATGATAAATTCAGTTTTCACGGGCCGAGCTATTTTTCCAACCGCGAGCAGATCAGGGTTTGTGAACGGGGCATGCAGAGCGCAGCGGAACAGCAGGCGGGCAAGGGTTCCCTGCTGGACGCCATATCGCAGCAGATCGGGCTCTTCCTCCATCTGACCCAAACGGAGAATACGATTTGCTTCCCGATACTCATGAAAGAGATGACTTTTTACGGTGACATCTTCGATCAGGAAGGGCTTTTTGACCTTACGACAATGGTAACAAACATTACGGACAGCGTGATCACCGGAGGTATGGTTATAAAGCGTGGCGGCAAGATTTGGGGCACGGCGCGCGACTACATGTTTCAGCGTTTCTTTAACATCCCCCGTGTATGGAACGTGATCCTGCGGCCGCAGTATTACACATTGGCGGAGATGATCGCGCCGGGCGTGTTCTTTATCATGACCGACCATCCCGAAAATACTCTGTTCATGCTGCGGAGGCGATACCTGTGCGGTTCGGAGCGCGAAACGTTTGAGAGATTGAAATCCTCAAAGGGCAAAAGGGAATATCTGCTCAGCCGTATCGCTTTGAAAGACGCTGTGCGTTCACACGTATCCAGCGGCGATCTGATGTATCCTGTTGAGTTCTACTCTTCGCATGACGAAAACGGTATGCCGACTGTACATGGATACGGGAACGCCGCCGAGAAAGTGGATTGCCTGAGCGTGTCTATATCGCATAAGGGATACGCGGCGGTCGCGATTGCGGCGAACGAACCCGTTGGTATTGATTTGGAAATAATAGAGGAGAAATCCGAGAGTTTTCTGGAAACGGCCTTTACGGAAAAAGAGCGTGAACTGATAAATGGGCTTGACAGCCCGGACGCCGCCATCCGTTTTTGGGTGGCCAAAGAAGCCAGCGCCAAAAAGACGGGCTATGGCCTGAAAGGCGGCACGAAACAGTTTGAGGTTCGCGCCGTGGAAGGAAACACCCTGCTTATCGGAGATGATCGCGTTCGGACTTTTAAGATTAACGCTGAACATATGAAAGACTCGGAGTATATGAAGGGCGCCGAGTATACGAAAGGTATGGAGTATATGATAGGGTGGACCGAATAGTGTTTCAAGGGGAATCTGTTCTTGAGTAAGATATTGTTTATAAACCTACATATTCAGCGCGCTGACGCCTTACCCGCAGACCAGAGTGTACGAGCGTATAAAAAGCCGAATCTTTAATCCCAGCCATTTTCTCTAAAATTCTTGGTGCTGTGTGTATACGCCGAAGAATATGCGCGCGGATCAACTGAATCAAGGACTTGCCTGGGTGGGGCAAAGGGCTCTGGACTTCGCGTTTATGAAGAAACAGCTTCAAAAGTTCTTGAATTACGGCACATGGAATCATAAGAGTCCTGTGACCGCGGGTGAAAGGATTATGTTGGTAATAATGGGCCTTAGGCTGTTAACCGTAGGCTTGCCGGATTACGCGAATTTTGTTTTTTGGGCCGCCTTTAACCCAAAAACACACGATTTTAAAACGATTCTGTGGATTATGCGACGGCATGAATTTACCTGGTTAGTGTCCAGGAGCGCTGACCCCGCGGAAAATTCGACTCTCATAGGGAGGATACCTTCTTGAGTAAAATATTGTTTATTAACCCTGTCATGGAAAGCGCGTTGGGCGTCAGGCCGTATGACTCAAAATTGATGAAGGCCATTTGGGGCGGCCGCTCCGCCTTTATACCAAAATTAGTGGGTATGATTATCGCCGCGCTTACGCCGGAAAAATATACATTCCAGTATATCGACGAGGATGTCGATGAAATTGATTACGAATCCGACGCGGACTTGGTAGTTATAACCTGCATGACTGTCCAGGCGATTCGCACTTATGAGATCTCCGGGGAATTCCGTAAACGCGGAAAGACGGTGATCATAGGCGGCATACACGCCGCCGTTATGACCGAGGAGGTTCTGGCGCACTGTGACGTCGCGATGATTGGCGAATGCGAAAACACCTGGCCCGTCATGCTGGAAGACTTTGAAAACGGTCGGCTTAAAAGACTCTATGACGCGAAAGAATTCCCGCCGGTAGAGCAACTTATAAGCCCCAAGGTTGACATCATAAACCCCAGGAAGTTTTTGTACTACCCGATTCAGG